>DATNNA010000099.1:0-10233 GCA_035602075.1 Binatus sp. (SeqCode)
CGGCTTGCGGCGCAGGAGCCGTACGGTCGGTGGCTCGAAGACAACCTCAAGTCGCTCGACCCCGGGGAGCCGACGGAGGAGGTGATGCCCGACCTCGTGGCCCGCCAGGCCGCCTTCGGCTACACGAAGGAAGAGTTCACCTACGTGCTGCGCCCGATGGCAACCCAGGGCAAGGAACCGATCTTTTCGATGGGCGACGACACGGCGCTCTCGGTGCTGGCCCAGCCACCGCGCCTTCTCTACACCTATTTCAAGCAGCGCTTCGCGCAGGTGACGAACCCGCCGATCGACCATATCCGGGAGCGGCTGGTGATGTCGCTTCGCAGCTATCTCGGCGCCCCGGCACCGCTGCTCTCGACCGGACCGGCCGCCGCCCGCCTGGTGCAACTCGACTCATTCGTCCTCTATCCATCGGGGCTGGAGGCGCTCCGAACCCTGGGCACGCCCCTTGCGTCGAGCGATCTGGACGCGACCTTTGCCGTTGCCGACGGACCATCCGGGCTGCGCTCCGCCTGCGAGCGGCTGGCGCAGGAGGCCGAGCGCGCCGCGCGCTTTGGAGCCTCCATCCTGATCGTGACGGACCGCGACGCCGGGCCTGAACGGGCACCAATCCCCGCGCTGCTCGCCGTCGGAACCGTGCACCACCACCTGATGCGCCAGGGCCTGCGCGGCCGGACCAGCCTGGTGGTCGAGACCGATGAAGCCCGTGAGGTCCATCACGTGGTCTGTCTGCTGGGCTATGGAGCACACGCAATCTGTCCGCGCCTCGGCTTGGCGTCGATCAGAGCGTTGGCGTCAGCCGGCCATCTGAAAGGGGAGGCCGGCGATGGCCGGGGCGCGCAGGAGCACTACGTCAAGGCGCTCGAGGACGGCGCGCTGAAGGTGCTCGCCAAGATGGGCATCTCGACGCTCGATGGCTACCAGGGGGCGCAGATCTTCGAAATCATTGGGCTCGATGCCGACGTGGTCGACCTCGGATTTGCGGGCACGCCGTCGCCGGTCGGCGGCGCGACCTTCACCGACATCGCTGAGCAAGTGCTGGCGCACCATGCCGCCGGGTTTGGGACCGCGTCCCCATCGTTGGTCAGCCCTGGTTTCTTCAAGCATCACAAACAGGGCACCGAATATCACGCGACGAACCCCGATGTCGTCGATGCGCTCCACGCGGCCGTGCCGGGAAACGACGCAGCGGCGTCCACGGAGGCAGACGCAGATGAGCCCGAGACGTTAGAGATGGCCTCGGCGTCGGTAAGAGTAAATGCCCCCACCCTGCCCTCCCCCGCAAGCGGGGGAGGGGAAGTAGCCAGCTCGAAAGAGATGGCCGCGGCGCACGCGCTGCAACGCGCGGTGGCCACCGGGCCGGATGGCCATGGCTATGCCTCCTACGAGCGCTTCGCCAGGCTTGTCAATGACCGTCCTCCGACATATCCGAGAGACCTGCTGGCGATGCGACCGGCCGGCCCACCGGTCCCGCTCAATGAGGTGGAGCCCGCCACCGCGATCCTGCGGCGGTTCTCAACCGGCGCCATGTCGCACGGCTCGATCGCCGCCGAGGCGCACGAGACGATCGCGATTGCGATGAATCGGCTCGGCGGAAAGAGCAACACCGGAGAGGGTGGTGAGGACCCGGCCCGATATCGCACCAAGGGACTCCCGATTGACCGCAACTCGCGGATCAAGCAGGTGGCATCGGGGCGTTTCGGGGTTACGCCCGAGTACTGCGTCTTCGCGGATGAGCTCCAGATCAAGATGGCCCAGGGATCGAAGCCCGGCGAGGGCGGCCAGCTGCCGGGTCACAAGGCGACCGCGGAGATCGCCCGTCTCCGGCATACCCAGCAAGGAATCGCGCTGATCTCGCCGCCACCGCACCACGACATCTATTCGATCGAGGACCTTGCGCAGCTGATCTACGACCTCAAGCAGGTCAATCCCCTCGCGGCCGTCTCCGTCAAGCTGGTCGCCGAGGCGGGCGTTGGGACGATTGCCGCCGGCGTGGTCAAGGGCCTCGCCGACGTGGTACATATCGCCGGCATGGATGGCGGGACGGGCGCCAGCCCCCTCTCGTCGATCAAGAACGCCGGGATGCCGTGGGAAATTGGTCTCGCGGAAACCCAACAGACGCTCCGGATCAACGACCTGCGCGATCGGGTTCGCCTACGCGTCGACGGCGGCATCAAGTCCGGTCGCGACGTCGTCATCGCCGCGCTGCTCGGCGCCGACGAGTACAGCTTTGGGACGGCGGCGCTGCTGGCCGAAGGATGCATCATGGTGCGCACCTGCCACCTCGACACCTGCCCGGCAGGGATCGCGACGCAGCGCCCCGAATTGCGAGCCAAGTTTGCCGGGACACCGGAAATGCTCGAGGCCTATCTGACGCACGTCGCCGAGGAGATCCGTCACATCCTGGCCGGACTCGGCCTGCGTAGACTGGACGATGCGATCGGCCGGGTGGACCTGCTGTCGCAGCGCATCACCGGCGATGCGCGGGCCGACCGCATGGATCTGTCCCCACTGCTGAGCGACGACGGGTCCGAGCCGCGCCGCTTTGTCCACTCGATTCCACTGCAGCGCCCATCGTCGGAGCTGGGCGACCGGATCTGCCTGGACGCGCTGAAGGCGGTCCTGACCGGCGCGGATGTGCGGGCCAGCTATCCGATCGAAAACTCCGACCGCTCGGTCGGGGCGCGGTTGGGCGGCGCGCTGGCCAGGGAATATGGGGCGTCGCCGCCGGCGGGATCCGCAACGTTCACCTTTACCGGGTCGGCCGGCCAGAGCTTCGGGGCATTCCTTACCGACGGTATCGAGTTCGTCTTGATCGGTGAGGCCAACGACTACGTGGGGAAGGGAATGGGCGGCGGGCGGATCATCCTGCGGCCGCCCGCCAACGATGCCGGCGATCCCCACCTCCTCGGGAACACCGTCCTCTACGGCGCGACCGGAGGCGAGCTGTTCTGCGCGGGGAAAGCCGGCGAACGCTTCGCGGTCCGCAACAGCGGCGCCTCGGCAGTGGTCGAGGGAGTGGGCGAGCATGCCGCGGAGTACATGACCGGCGGCACACTCGTGGTGCTCGGCCCGGTCGGTCACAACCTCGGCGCGGGAATGACCGGCGGCGAAGTCTTCGTCTACGACGACGGGATCGGAGTGCCGGCGATGGTGAATCCCGAGTTGGTCGATGTCCACCGGCTCAGCGGTGAGCACCAGCTCCTGGCGGAGCAGGGCCTGCGCTTACGTGATCTGATCGAAGAGCACGCGACCTACACGGGCTCGCCAACGGCGAGCGCCATCCTCGATGACTGGCATGCGGCGCTGCATCGGTTCTGGAGGGTCGCGCCTAAGGCCGATGTCGCCCGCATCGAAAACGCGCACGAGGGTACGGTCGCCTCGCGAGGTTAGGCGCTCAGGCGGCCGGGTCGGGGAGGCTGGGATCCAGGTCCGGGTGCTGGTTCCTCTGGTGGATGGCGGCATCGTGAGCCTCCATGACCCGTTCCCAGGCGCCGTCGTCGGCGGCGACGGGTTCTCCTGGCGGCCAGCCCGTTCGTAAGCCACGAGCGACGCGCAGCTGTTCCGCGAACCGGCGGGCGGCCTCGACCGGATCCTCGACCGCCGCGACGGCACCGACCCGGGACAACGCCGGTGGACGAGGCGCCACGGCCAGCACCTCACCCTCTTCCGTCCGAACCAGTTGCCAGCCGCCCTCGTGCGCCATCCAGTGGTGTCGGTGGCACAACAGGATCATGTTCGCGAGATCAGTGTCGCCGCCGTTGGTCCAGTGGACGACGTGGTGGGCATCGCTCCAACTTGCCGGCCGATCGCAGCGCGGCCACTTGCAATGACCATCGCGGGCGTTGAGCGCCCGACGCATCGCACCGGCGACCACGCGACGCGCGCGCCCGACGTCGATCACCACGGACTCGGGGGCAAGTACCACGCGGGTGATGGTGCCATCGCACGCGAGCCGCTGCACGGTCGCCGCCGACACCGGAACCGAGTACTCCAGGTCGCCTGCCGGGGAGCCGGCCAGTCCGCGCAGGGTATCGAGCGATGCGGTGACCTGCAGATGGGGACGCTGCGGCAAAACTCCGGCGTCCTGGACATGGCTGCAGATCTCGACGAACGCATCCGCGTTGCGGTGTTCCCGACCGCGCTCATCGTGGTCGCCATGTGGTTGCGCGAGCGGCTCGAGCGCACTTCTTACGACGGCACCACCAACCGAATCGAGCCACCCCTCGAGCATCAATGAGCCGTCCTCGGAGGTGCTCATCTTCAGGCTGCGTGCCTCGGTGGCGCGGTTCTGCTCAGCGGCAAACCCTCCGGGGTCGGTTGCGTGGCGCAAGTGGTGGCAGAAATGCCAGAGGCGGCCGACGCTATACTCGCGCGCTTTCTCGAGCAACTCCGCTTCCTCGAACGGAGCGGCGGTCGACGATCCCTGTAGGGATTCCGCGGTTCGGGCCATCAACGCTAAATGCGCGTATCCGATTTCACCGCTTTCGACGGCCTCGATGCTGCGTGGAAGGTCATAGAGGTGCTCGCCGACAGCCAGACTGGCCCAAACTGCCCCGCTCGACATCCGGCAGTGATGCCGGATCCAATCGATCGGGCTTACCGAGCCCTGCTCGTCGTACTCCTCCGTCTTGCTGAACGCGGCCGTGGTCTCGGAAAACTCCAGCTCCAGCAGGTCCTGGCCATGGCGGATCCCTTTCAGCTCGGCGGCGAGCTCCGGCGGCTGGCGATTCGTTTTCGGCCGCTGGCGGAAGCGATCGATTGCGCTCAGCAGTTCCGCCACGTGGGGGCTCGTCGCCATCGTCGGGTCTGTCTCTACCACAATTCTGTGTAAGTCTAGCGAACATCCGTTCGTTTGTCAACTCGCAAATCCCTGGCTGCCATCTCCCAGATGGGAGGGAAAGCAACACTGATGGCGTTTCCAAAACAGGCGCATGTTCAACCCGATCGAGCCGCGCGTCGACCAGCCGTCCGGCCGGATCAGGCGCCGGCCCTCGCTGGGGCGAATCTTTTTCTGGTCGTATCTGGTGGGCATCCCGGTGGTTGCGGTCGGTGCCGGCGTCGCCCTGCTGATCGCATCAAACCAGCTTGATGCCGCCGTGCAAACGTATCGGAGCGCTGTGCCCTGCAGCGCACCGACCTCGACCGCGTGCTACACCCTTGTCCCGGGGACGCTCGTGAAGTTCACCATCACGCGCGGCAAGACCGGTACCACCGCTGACATGACGCTGCGACTCCCGGACGGCACGAGGTCGACCTGGGCAAAGACCAACGGGCAACAGGAGGATGCGCTGCGTGTTGGGGCGCCAATCCGGGCCGAGTTCTACCAGGGGGCGATCACGACGGTGTACCTGGGCGCCATCGGCATTCAGACGAAGGACAGCCCGGTCTACAAGCAAAGCGATATGCGCCTCGGCGCGGTGTTGATTCCGCTCCTTGGGCTGATCATCGCTGCAGCGAGCTTCTTCACCTTGCGCGGCCAGAAACAGGTGACGATCGGATCGCTGGTGGCGATCGACCCGACGCTACCCATCGTCGAACAGGAGGCGCTGCTGCGCCACGCGCTATTGGCGGACCAGCCGGCTGAGGCGCCCTCGGTGACGGCAGCCGCGCAGACGTCGGTGACGCTTCCGTTCACGCTTAGGCCGAATCCGATGCCGACCGGCCGCCCCTGGTGGGTGGGTCTGGTCGTCGGCGGGATCGCGGTGCCCTTGCTGCTGCTGCGTCTGCGGACTCCATCGTCGATTGGGCTGCCCGTGCTCGTGATCATGGTGTGCGCAATGCTCGCCGGCGTGTTCCTCCATTGGCGCTACCGGAACGGACGCAGGCTGGTCGTGGACGATCTCAGCGTGCGCCGGGTGAATCTCTTTGGTGCCGTGCGCGTCGTTTCCCGGAGCGACATCACTCGAGTGGCATGTCCGATCATCATGAACTTCGGCATGCCGGCTCCGGAGCCGCGTCTTCTGTTGCTGGATGGCACTGGTCGGTGCCTTTTGGGTCTCCCGCGCTACTACCCGACGGAGGACGAGACGGCCCAGCTCGCGGCTGCCTTGCGCGTGCCGCTCGACGCGAAGCTGGCAACGCGTCTCACGGCCTCCTCCCGGCTCCGGCGGGCGATCCCGGGCGCGGTCAGCTGGCCGGAGGCCCACCCCTGGCTTGTCTCGTTCGCTCTGTTTGTCCCAATTTTCGTCGCGATATGTCTCTTCGTCTGGTTGCTCAACGGCTTCAAGTAGCCCCGCCTTCGTACAATCCGCAGATGAGTCCCCTACGGGGATCAACGCTGGGCGTTGTCGGGGCCGGGGTGATGGCCGAGGCGATCATTGCCGGCGTCCTCGAGCGCAAGCTGGTTGCAGCCGGGTCCATCGTCGCCAGTCATCCCCGCGAAGACCGCCGGCACGCGCTGGGCGAAAAGTATGGGATCCACGTGACCGCCGACAATGCCGAGGCCGCCCGCCGCGGTGACGTCGTGGTGCTCGGCATCAAACCCCAGGTGATGCCGGGGGTCCTGGCCGAACTTCGGGGCAGCCTGGCGCCCGAGAAGCTCGTGATCTCGATCATCGCCGGAGCGACGACCGAAACGCTCCGCAAGGGTCTCGATCACGGCGCGCTGGTCCGGGTGATGCCCAACACGCCGGCCCAGATCGGCGAAGGCGTGAACATCTGGTACGCCACGCCGGAGGCGACCGAGGCGCACCGCGAGCAGGCCCGCGCGTTGCTCGGGGCACTCGGCCACGAGCTTCAGGTGGGCGACGAGCGCTTCGTCGCCATGGCGACCGCGGTCAGCGGCACCGGCCCGACCTATGTCTTCCTCGTGATGGAGGCGCTGATCGACAGCGCGGTGCACCTCGGCTTTCCTCGCCACCTCGCGCACGACCTTGTCCTCGAAACAATCAAGGGTTCCGTCGCCTTCGCCGAGCGGACGCAAAAACATCCCGCGCAGCTTCGCGACATGGTGACGTCGCCGGGTGGGACGTCGGCCGCGGCGCTGCACGAGCTCGAGCGGGGCCGTCTGCGCACGGTGCTCGCTGACGCTGTCTGGGCCGCCTACCGGCGCACGATGTCGCTCTCTGAAAGCCTCAGCGCCGGGAAAGATCCGGAACCGATGCCACCCCGCAGCGATTCGTAGATACATTGAACGAGCGTCAGGCCCAGGTTTCGTCGGACTCCTTGACCACACCATCGGAGCCGAACACCAGGAAACGCTGAAAGGACTTCAGTAACCAGCGGTCGTGCGTAACCGCGAGGATCGTTCCCTCGTACTGCCAGAGCGCGTACTCCAGCGCATCGGCCGAGGCGACGTCGAGGTTGTCGGTCGGCTCGTCCAGCACCAGCATCGTCGAACCACGGACCTCCAACACGAGAATCTGCAGGCGGGCCTGCTGGCCGCCCGACAGTTTTTCGAACGGCACTTCGGCGGCGCCATCGAGCTCATACCGCCGTAGCGTCCCCATGGCGGCGGTCCGGTCGAGGCCTTCGCGCGTCAGGACGGCGAGCGGCGCGGCGCGCGTGAGGTGGGGCGAGTCGTGAAGCTGCGAGAAATATCCCACCTTGACGCGGGCGCCGAGCATCCAGTCGCCGGTGTGCTCGACCGGATGGCCCGCCAGCAGCCGGACGAAGTGGCTCTTGCCGGTGCCGTTCTTGCCGATCACGCCGGCACGCTGACCGAAGAGGACCTCGACGCTGAACGGTTTTGTCAGGCCCGGGAAGGCGAGCTGCTTGACGCGCAGCGCGATCGTCCCAGTGCGACCGCCACCTAACCGGATCGTGACTTTCTGCTCGCGCGGCCGCTCGACCATCTCAGCTTTCTCGTCGAAGAGGCGAAGCCGGCTCTCGGCCGCTCGAACTTTTGGGCCCCACCCATCAGCTGATTGCGCCCGGCGGCGGTACTCCTTGAGCGTGGCGATCAGCGCCGCGCGCTGCTCCTGGTAGCGGCGGTGATCCTCCTCCAGGCCAGCGATTCGCGCCCGCCGCGCCTCTTCGTAGCTGGCGAATGATGCGGGATGCGTCCAGCTCCCATGCGCTTCCAGGGTCACGATCTGCGTCGAGGTGTTAGCGAGAAATTCGCGGTCATGACTGATATAGAGGATGGTCTTGCGGCTGGCATTCATCGTTGCCTCGAGCCATTCCTTGCCGATGACGTCGAGGAAGTTGTCGGGCTCATCTAGAAGCACGACGTCTGCCTCCGATCGAAACAGCGCCTCGAGCAGGATATGTTTCAACTCGCCGCCGGAAAACGTGTTCGCCACACGGGGGCCGATTGCATCGAACGGCTCGCCGGTGGCTGCCATACAGGCGGCGTTCCAGCCGACCTCGAGGTCGTAGCCACGGAGCTCGCCCCACTGTTGGACGGCATCGGCGTAGGCGATCGCAGCGGCTTGAGTGGGGTCGGCCTGCATGGCGCTCTCGGACGCCACCAGTGCCGTGCCGGCATGTGCCAGCGCTGCCGGGGCCTGGCCAATGAGCAGATCGCGAAGCGTGGCGGATGACCTGGCGTCGTGGACGAGCTGCGGCATCCGCGCCAGCCGTCCGATGACGCGGATCAGGCCTTTGTGTCCCTCCTCGGCGTCGGCGATCAGCCGCAGCAGGGTGGTCTTGCCGACGCCGTTGGCGCCGACGAGCGCGACGCGCCCGCCATCCGCGACCTTGAAGGAGACCTTGTCGAAGAGTGTCCGACCTCCGGGAAACGCGTAGCCGACATCGACCAGCTCGATGAAGCCCACGTGCCTAGAGTACGGTCACCCGCCCCCGGCCTTCCCCCGCGCGCGGGGAGGAGATTCTGATCGCGCTTGCACTACTACGCAATCCGTAGTAGTCTCTATCGCGTCATATGAACCAGGCGGAAGTCGACACCACCCAGCTGCTCAAGGGCGTACTCGATCTGGCGGTGCTGGCCGTGCTGGCGGAGGCGGATAGCTACGGCTATGACGTCGTTCGGCGGCTCCGCGAGAACGGCCTGGACCACGTCGGTGATGCGTCGGTCTACGGAACGTTGCGGCGCCTGTATCAGGCCGGAGCGCTGAACTCGTACGTTGTTCCCTCGGAGGAGGGGCCGCATCGCAAGTACTACGGCCTCAATAACCGCGGCCGAAAGGCTCTCGACCAATCGGCCCAGACATGGGTCACGTTGAGCAACGCGCTCAACCATCTCCTGAACGGAAGGAGCAACGGACATGGCAAGTAACGATCAAGCAAACGACGTCGCCTCCTATGCAACTTCGGTTCGGGCTGCGCTTTCCGACCTCCCGCCGGAACAATCGGAGATCCTGCTCGAGGATCTTGAAGACCACCTGAGGGAGGTCGCGGCCGAGGCCGGAGGTCCGCTTACCGAGCGCCTCGGGCCGCCGGAACAATACGCTCAGGAATTGCGCGCCGCCTACGGTGACGCGCGCCCCGGCGGCAAGCGGCCGGACCCGGCGCTGCGCGACCTGAGGCGCGCGATCGACCGGTTGACGACGTCAGGGTGGTACAGGCAGGTCCGGGCGTTCCTGCCCGAACTGCGACCGGCATGGTGGGTCCTGCGCGCTTACCTGGTGGTGCTCGTCCTCACGGCAGCCTTCAGCCGGAACTACAACCTTCACCCGATCCCGAATCCATTCTCGAGCCGCGGACTACTCGAGATCGTTGCCGCCGCGATCGCGATCGTGCTGTCGGTCCGGTTGGGCCGCCGAAACCGTCAGCTGGCAAAGGGCCGACGCATGCTGGCGATAGCCGCCAATATCGCAATCGCGCTCGTCGCGGTGCCGGTCCTCGCCCGCATGGGCACCTTTCCTTCCTACGCGATGCTGGAAACGGGTGGTTCCGGCCAATCGATGCAGGGCCAACCACTCTACATGCCGAATGGCGCGGTGACAAATATCTATCCGTACTCGCGGGACGGCAAGCCGCTAACGGATGTTCTGCTCTACGACCAGGACGGGCGCCCGTTGACCATCGGTCCGAAGATCGGGGACGTGACGACCGACTATCCGACCGGGGCCGACGGCCAACCGATCACGAATGCCTATCCGCTTCGCCAGCGGCACTTCTACGGCGACCCGGTTGCGGCGCCCCGAGTGGCACTTCCGCCCTGGCCGTCGGCGAGTCCAATGGCGAGCCCGACGGCGAGTCCAACTTCCAGCCCGACTCGTTAGCGCGGTGGTCTGGTAACGGCCCCCTCGCTGGCGGAGGAGACGAGCGCGGCGTACTTCGCGAACACGCCGGTCGCGTAGCGCGGTTCGGGCGGTCGCCAGTCTT
>DATNNA010000100.1:0-10473 GCA_035602075.1 Binatus sp. (SeqCode)
CCCAGCAGGGCCAGCGGCGTGGCGATGCGATGGCTCGGATAAGCCCCCACTACGATCAGGAGCTGGCCGAGGAATCCCGCGAGACCCGGGAAGCCGATCGCAGCCAGCGCGGCGAAGATCCAGAGGACCGCACCCTTCCCCATCCGCCCGGCCATCCCGCCCATGGCACGAATCGAGCTCGTGCCGGTGCGCTCCACGATCGCCGCCGCCAGTAACACGAGCAGGGCGGCGGTGAGACCGTCGGCAACCATCAGCACGATGGCGCCGTTGAGGGCGACGGGCGCCGCGGAGGCCGCCGCCAGCAGGACGAGGCCCATGTGGCTCACGACGACGTAACCCGCCACTCGCCGGATGTCGTCCTGTGCCAGTGCGGCGATCGCGGTCCAGAGCACGGTCACCACGGCGATCACCACGACGGCGCCGGAGAACTTGTGGAACGCGACCTGGAACTCACCAACGTCGACGCGAATGATGCCGTAGCCGCCGAGCTTGACGACCACCCCTCCCAGGATCAGCGCGACCGGCGCCGGCGCCTCCGCCAGCGAGTCGATGAACCAGGTGTGGAAGGGCAAGACGGGAAGCTTCAGGGCGAAGGCGATGAAAAAGAGCCAGGCGACCAGCGTCGCCATCGCGGCCGGCAGTACCACGTCGTGCAGGGCCACGATGTCGAAGGTCCGGACTGGCGCCTTGAAATAGAGGATGAGGATCGCCAGCAGCAGCAAGGCGCTCCCGGCGATGTCGACCGCCAGGAATTTCCAGGCGGCATGGAGCCGGCGCTGGCCGCCGAAGCGCGCGATCAGCAGGAACATCGGGACCGCCTGCATCTGCCAGAAGAGGAAGAAGAGCAGATAGTCGAGCGAGGCGAAGACACCATTGACGCCGGTCTCCAGCACCAGCAGCAGGAACAGGTATTCCTTCGGCTGCTCGCGCACACGGCTCGACGAAAGGACCGCAAAGACGAAGAGGAACGCGCTCAGGAGCAGGAGCGGCATGCTGACGCCGTCGGCGCCAAGGTGGTAGCTGGAGCCAACGGCCGGCAGCCACGAACGAGTCTCCTCATAGGCGTAGGTCCCGCTCTGGTCTCGGAAGCCGTACCACATGAAGACGGCAAAGGCGAGCACGAGCGCGGTGGCGGCGATCGAATATGATCGGATCCGCTGGCGCTGCACCTCGGTCCGTGACGGGAAAAAGAGCAGCCCGAGGGCGGCAAGCGCTGGGACCCAGACCAGGGCGCTGAGGAGCAGCGTGGGGAGCGGGACCGGCGCAGCCGTCGTCGTCGGGATTGCCTGGAGCAGGGTCATCACGATTTCCCAATGACCCGGCCGGCAAGCACGATGGTCACCGCCCCCAGCGCCACCACGCCGGCGAGCAGACCGATCAGCAATTGGCGGGCTCGCACCTGCGCCAGCCAGCCGCGCGGCTGCCCCACGAAGGCGACGCTGTCGGTAACCAGGTCGATCGCGCCATCGACGATGCGTGTCTCGACCCACCCGATGGCGCGGCTGACGGGCAGCAGCACGGCGACCGCGCCCAGTTGGTAGGCCCGATCGATGAAGAGCCCCTCCCCCATCGCCCGCCGAACAGGCCGCAGCGCGGCCGGCACCGGGAGCCGGCGCGCGTACAGGACCAAACCCACGGCGGCGCCCACCACGGCGATGATGGCAACCGCGGCGGCCGCCATGAAGTGTGAATTGGGCAACGGCACGCCCGGGAACATGATGAATCCGATCGGATCGGTTCGCCCGCGGAATCCGCGGATCCCGGCAACGACGCTGATGATCGCCAGCAATGACATGGCGAACGCGATGCGGCCGCCCGCGTCACGAATCCGCTCGGGCTCGAAGCGCCGCCGACGAGCCGTCTCGCCGGTGAATACCAGCGCGAAGATCCGAACCAGCGCGATCGCCCCAAGGAAGGTCACCGCCGCGATCACCGCAACCGCGAGTGGGCTGTCGAGCGCGAGCGCCTTCGACATGATCGTGTCCTTGCTCCAGAACGTGCTGAACGGCGGGATGCCGGCCCCGGCCGCGACTGCGATCAGCATCAGCAACCCGGTGAAGCGCATCCGTCGCCACAACCCGCCCATCTCCGAGAGCCGTTCCGTCCGCAGTTCGCGGATGATCACACCCGCTCCAAGAAAGAGGAGCGCCTTTGGCCACGCGTTGGTGAAGAGCTCAAAGACGCCCGCACCATACGCGCCGATGCCGAGGGCCAGCACCATCAGGCCGAGTTCGCCCATGGTGGTGTAGGCGATCGCGCGTTTCAGATTGTCCTGGAACAGCGCCCAGAGCACGCCCAGCACAGCCGAGACCCCGCCGGCGATGGCGAGCAGCGCCAGGCCCCGCGGGCTGACATGGAACAGCCCGTAGGTTCGGGCGATGAGGTAGACGCCACAGACCGCGCTGCCGGCCGAGTGAATCAGCGCCGCGGCCGGCGCCGGAGCCTGCGCGCTTCCCGGAAGCCACACGTGCAGCGGGAACTGGGCCGACTTGGCCGCCGCCGCGATGAACACGAGGATGGCCATGATGAAAAGGCCGTTGGCGCTGACCCGTCCGCCGGTGTACTGGCCGGCCAGCGTCTGGAAGTTGAGCTCGTTGAAACGAAAGTAGATGTAGGCGACGGCGGCCAGGAGTGCGAGGTCGCCAATCACGGAAACGATGAAGGCGCGTGTGGCGGCGGCGGCCGCTTCCTCCCGCTGCCACCAGTGGCCGATCAACAGGTAGGTCGACAGTGTGACCATCCCAAAGAACAGCAGCATCTCGAAGTAGCTGAGTGACAGCGTCACACCCAGCATCGCGAAGGTGGCGAAGAGGAGGACACAGAAGAAGCGCACGACGCCATCCTCGCGGCGCATGAACGAAAGGGCATAAACCTGGACCAGCAGGCTCACCACGATGACCGCCAACCCCACGGTGGCGGCCAGCGGATCCGCCAGTACGCCCCATTGCAGCGTGAACTCGGAAGCGCCGCCAGATTGCCCGGTGAAGAACTGGAGGAAAGTCGCCGGCCGCTCGAGGTGGACGGGATGCGCGACCTCGATCGCGATGACGAGGAGCGCGCAGACCACCGAGGCCAGCGTGAAGATGATCGAGATCGCCGCGCTCACCCGCCGCGAGTCGATGGTGAACGCCAGGATGATGAGCAGCGCGATCAGCGGCAGCAGCAACTCGAACTGTGCCAGCAGGGTCGGGCTCCAGGTATCGAGCGGCCCTTTGGGTGCCGCGGCCAGCAGGGTGAGCGTCACAATCTGGCGACCCTACCCGCGGTCCGCATCGACGGCCAGGCTCCGATGTTCACGGTAGATGAGCGCCGCCATCGCAAGGCCGACGGCGAGCTCCGCCACCGCTGTGGCGCCCGCGAAGATCGCGACCGCCGCGCCGGCCGAAGCGTGCGCCGCTCCCAGACCGAAACGCGCGAACGCGACAAACGCGATGGACCCGCCGAAGAACATGAACTGGGTGCCGATCAGCATCAGGACCGCGCTGCGCCTGGCGACGACCGCGAAAGCGCCGACGGCAAAGAGCGCCGCTGAGGCGGTGAGGATCAGGTTGAGCCCGGCGTTCATCGCCGCGTCCCCTTCGGCCTGGGGGCTGGGGACTTCATAGACCCTCTGGGGGCGGCAAGCAGCAGCCCACTGCCGAGCGCCGCGGAAGCGAGAATCACCACCAGGACGGCCAGGCTGACCACATACATATTGGTGAGCGTCGCGCCGAATCCGGCCGCCGCGTTCTCGGTCGCGCGAACCGGCCACGAGGTGGTCGCGACCACCACGACCAGCAGGGCCAGTAGGGCGGCGGCTACCGCCGAACCAATGATCCATTCGCGGCTGAATGGCTCCTGGCTCGACTCCAGCCCGGTAGTTTGTCGCAACAAACCGAACAGAAGCGCCGAACTGACCGTCGTAAAGACCAGTAGCTGGACGGCAAAGAGGAGGAACGGCGCGATTGTGAGGTAGAGCAATGCCAGCAGCGCCATGCTCGAGGCAAACGAGCCGATCGCCCAAAGCGTGTTGCGGACAACGACGCTGGTCACGGCCGTGAGCAGCATCAGGACAACGACCGCGTAGATCAGGATCACGAGCGGCGCCTCGGTGATGGGCTGCGGAAGGGCGCCGATCAAGGGCACGGCGTCAGATTCTAGCTGGCGGCGCCAGGCTCAGTATTCGACCTCGCCCTCGCCCGGTGCCCAGTACGTCTCTTCCTTGATCGACGCGTGCTCGAAGCCGCATCGCCGCATGATGTCGCGCGCGTTGACGATCATCCCGGGGTTGCCGCAGAGGTACACCGTCGTGTTCTGGGGTGTCAGCTCCAGGCTGTCGGCGTACTTGCGCACCAGGTCATCCACCCTCCCCCGTTCCCCGCGCCATTCCGCATCCTCCCAGTGGCGGCTGATGGTCGGAATGTAGGTGAGCCAGGGATACTCGCTGGCCGCCTTGTAGAGCTCCTTGTCGTAACCGAACTCGTTCGATTTGGACACCCCCTGGAGGATGACGAGACGAAACGGTTGGGCAAGGCGCCCCTCCTTCAGGTCGAGCGCCAGCGTGCGGACCATGCTGATGTAGGGGGCGATGCCGGTTACCGTCGAGACCAGGAAATGCTGGCTGTGCCCCGACTTGAAATCGATGTTGAAGACCCCCTTCGCTTTCCTGCGCATGAAGACGGCGTCGCCGGCTTTCAGCTCGTACAGCTTGGGTGATAGCGCGCCTTCCGGCACCTTCTCGATGAAGAATTCGAGTTCGGGCTCATACGGGCTGGAGACGATGGAGAAGGCCCGCTCCAGCACCTTGTCATGGTTGTCGACCCCGAAGGCGACGTACTGGCCCGCTTTGAAGGCGAGCGTCTCGGTCGGCTTCATCCAGACCGACCAAAGCGTCGGCGAGTAGTCCTGCCGGCGGGTGATCGGCGCCTGCATGTACTTTTCGGGGTCTGCGGTCACGGCCCCTATCCTATTCGGCGGCGGCTGGGCCGAGCGGCTGACCGAAGATGAGGTCCAGGGCCACGCCGAAGACGGCCAGTACGATCCCGGCGGCCCCAAACGTGAAGGTGGCGCCACCCGAGAGGTAACCACGACCCCAGAGCACCCCGATGAGAAAGAAAAACGCGCCCAACACCGCCAGCCAGTAGGAGGGCCGGCCGCGCCAGGCCAGTTTCGCCGCGAGGACGCTGCCCAAACAGGTGACAAAAACCAGGCCGATCAAGGCGAAGGTCGGGAGCAGCGGGTGTGCGGCAGCGGCGTCGAGCTGCGTCACTCGTCGCCGGCGGCAATCGGCCCCCCACCGATCACGCGGTCGCCGTCGTAGAAGACGGCGGCCTGACCGGGGGCCAGCGCCCGCTGCGGCTCGTCGAACTCGATGCGGGCCCGCTCGCCGAGCGGCGTCACCAGCGCAGCGGCCGTCGGCGCGTGCGAGCGGACTTTCACGCTCGCTCGAAAGCCAACCGGGGGCACGCGTCCGGCGACGTAGCGGACATCCTCGAGCCGGCAGCTCGACCGCAGCAGCTGGTCGCGCCCGCCAATCCTGACCGTGTTGCTGGCGGCGTCGATGCTGCTGACGTACTGCGGAGGGGACGCCGGCCCGGCTCGCTGCAGGCGCAGGCCCGAACGCTGCCCGACGGTATACATGGCGATCCCATCGTGTTCGCCGACGATGGCCCCGCTCTGATCGATGATCGGCCCCGGCTGGACCCGCTCGTTGAAGCGGTCCTTGAGCAAGGTCCGGTAGCTGCCATCGGCCACGAAGCAGATCTCCTGGCTCTCCGGCTTCAGCGCCGTGACCAGCCCAAGCGCGCCGGCCTTCTCGCGGACTTCAGCCTTAGACCAGTCCCCGATTGGGAAGCGAAGGACTACCAGCTCGTCCTGGCCGAGCTGGTAGAGCACGTACGACTGGTCCTTCGGCTCATCGACCGCTCGGCGCAGTCGATAGCCGTCAGCACCCCGGTCGATGCGCGCGTAGTGGCCCGTGGCCAGACGGTCGGCGCCCAGCGCCATTGCCTTGCGCAAGAGGAGCCCGAACTTGATCGTCTCGTTGCACCGGATGCAAGGATTGGGCGTGCGCCCCTCGAGATACGCCTCGGTGAACGGGTCGATCACGGCCGAGCGAAAGTCGGCCTCGAAGTTCAGCACGTAATACGGAATACCGAGCCGGTTGGCGACGCGACGCGCGTCCTCTACCGCGTCGAGCGAGCAGCAGCCGTGATGCTTGTCAAAGTCCTTGAGCGCCAACTCCTTGGGCCACAGCTGCAGCGTGACGCCGAAGACGTCATGGCCCTCGTCTCGCATCAGTGCCGCGGCGACCGACGAGTCGACACCGCCGCTCATCGCGACGGCGACCTTCACGGATGCTCCAGCTTGTCGACCCCGATGCCGCGGCTGCGGCAGTACTCGAGCGCCCGATCGACCTCGGCGATCTCGCCGTCCAGGTCGAGCTCGACCCAGCCGGTGTCGGTGCCGACGTCGGCGCGCCGAATGTTAGTCACCACTTTGAAGTCCTGGCCAAGCCGGTAGATGATCGGGTCATTTCGAGTGTCGCCGCGGAACGTCAGGCGCACGGTCGTCCGCGCCATTGCGGCGGTCAGCCCCCGGCGACGGCCGGGACGATGGAAAGGTCGTCGCTGTCCTTCAGCGGCGTCTTGAGCCCGGAGCCGAAGCGGATATCTTCGTCGTTCCGGTAGATGTTGATGAACTGGCGGAGCTCCCCCTTGTCGTCGTAGAGCCGCTCCTTGAAGCCCGGGAACTTCTGGTTCAGCTCGTCCAAGGCCTGCGACACATCGCCCGCATTGACTTCGACGATGGCCGCGCCGCGGGTCAGCTGGCGAAGCGCGCCGGGCACACGAATCTTGACCGCCATGTTGTGCTGGACATTATAAGTAGGTCCCCTCGACCCGTACCCTCTCCCGCTCGCGGGGCGGCCCGACCCTTACCCTCCCCCGCTTGCGGGGGAGGGCAGGGTGGGGGCGTTCGATTTAGGCGGCCCGGACGACCTGGTCTTGCTTGCCGCGCTGCGCCACGAAGTAGTAGACGGCGCCGATGACGACGATCAGGGCAACCACGAGTTCGAAGATCGGAACGGAGTCGCCGAACCCGCCCAGGCTGCCCCCGCCTGGCAGAAGCACGGCATTCACGCTTGGGTTACTCGCCGGACGCGGCCAGAGAAAGTTGACCAGCATCGAACCGCCCCATGCGAGACCCAGCAGATTGATGATCATGCCCCAACCGCCGAGCTTGAAGGGCGCACTCTGCGTGGGCCAGCCCCTCAGCCGGGCGAGCAGGATGGCGATGTTGCCGAGCAAATAGGAGAGGTAGATCATGCCGGTCGCGACGATGGCGATCAGCCCAGCGCCGGCGTAATAGATGAAAGGCAGCGCCGCCAGCACCCCGACCACAATGCAGGTGATGACCGGGGTGTGCAGACTTGGGCTGACCTTGTTGTAGAAGCGCGAGAGGGGCAGCTTGCCGTCACGAGCCATGCCGAATGCCAGACGAATGGTTGACGTCTGGATCGCCAGGCAGCAGACATAGATCGCTGCCAGAACGACAATCAGGTAGACGTTCGCCATCCACGTGGGCAGCACGGCGGTCAGGACGTCCGCGGGAGAGGTGACCTTGCCCGTGCCCGCGTCCGTCACGAATTTCTGCATATCCGGAATCGCGATGATCAAGGCGAGCAGGAAGACCGTCCCGATGATGAAGGCGCCGACCACGGAGCCCAGAACCGCTTTCGGCGCTTCCACACGCGGATTCTTCGTTTCCTCGGCAAGCGTGCTCGCCGTGTCGAAGCCATAGATGACGAAGAGCGACATGAACATGGCGGCGAGGAAGACCCCAATCCGGTTATCTGTACCGAGGTACTTGGAGTCGAAAACCACGCTGGCTGGCTGATGGTGATAGAAGATCAGCAGGATCAGCGCGAACACCACCATGCCGAGGATCTCGAACACCACGCCGGTGTTATTGATCAGCGCGACCAGCCGCACGCCGAAGATGTTCAGTAACGTCGTGCTCGCCAGCACGAGCAGCGCGATGATGATCTGGTTCCGCGGGATGTTTTCGATACCGATGCCAAGGTTGTTGAGCAACGGAATGAGCACCAGTCCGGGAACTGTTGCCACCACGCCGGTGACGGTCAGGATGCCGGCGAAAAGGTAGACCCAGCCCGTCATCCAGGAGTAGCCACGGTTGGACAGATACTTCGTCCACTGATACACGGACCCCGCCACCGGGAAGTGAGAGCTGACCTCCGCGAAGTTGAGCGCAATAATGAATTGGCCAAGCGCGACCAATGGCCAGCTCCAGAAGAAGAACGGCCCCGCGATCGCCAGGCCGATCGGGGCAAAGAGCGTGAAAATGCCGGTGCTTGGTGAGATGTAGGAAAAGGCGACGGCAAAGCTCGAATAAACGCCCAGGATTCGCTTGAGTTCCTGCTTGTAGCCAAAGCCGGCCAGGTCGCGGGCATCGGCCGCTTCCTGGCTACTGGCGCTGGTCGGACCGGTCGACGATGGACGTGTCAGGACGTCGTCGGGCATCGGGTTCCCTCCTCTCCCTTTAGGTCTCGACCCAACCTAGCAGGCGGTCGCGCCTGCGTCAATCTGTTCGTAGGCCACCTACTATCACCAACATCGCCAGCCACGCGTCGCTCGTCGTCCTGAATGGCCGCATCTGGCCCGGGAAGCCCGGCCAGACCGCCCTGGCCATCGCCGGCGATCGGATCCTGGGCAGCGGCCTCAGCAGGGATATCAAAGCGTTGATCGGCCCGAACACCAGGGTTGTCGACGCCGGCGGCGGCCTGATAATGCCCGGTTTTAACGATGCCCACGTCCACTTCCTGATGGGGGCCCGGAACCTGCAAAACCTGGAGCTCGCCGAGGAGACGACGGTCGATGGGATCTTGCGGCGGATCGCCGAGTTCAGCCGCGCGCACCCGGATCGGGAGTGGCTGCTGGGCCGGGGCTGGTTCTACGCGGTCTTTACCAACGGCATGCCGGAGCGGGCCCTGCTCGACCGGGTGATCCCCCACCGACCGATGGCGATTGAGGCTTACGACAGCCACACCACCTGGGTAAACACCGCCGCCCTTCGCCAGCTGGGCATCACCAAGGACACCCCCAATCCACCGCGAGGCGAGATCCAACGCGACGCGGCCGGCGACGCCACCGGAATCCTGAAAGAGGCCGCCATGGAGCTCGTCGACGCGGTGCTCCCACGGCGGACCATCGGCGAGGACGTCGAGAGCCTGGCGGCCGCGGCCAGCCTCGCTTTTCGCCATGGGCTCACCAGCGTCCAGGAGGCAGGCGGCGGCCGTAAGCAGTTCGAGATTTACCGGGCGCTCCGCGCGTCGGGCCGCCCGATGGTCCGCATCCGCCTGGGATTACGCATGGAGCCGGGCCTGACGCTCGCGGACTGGGAGCGCCGACTGGTGGAGTACACAGCAGCCACTCTCCCCCATCGTGGCGATCCGTGGATCTCGGCCGGAATCGTCAAGGCGTTCGCCGACGGGGTCATCGAGACCGGGACGGCGGCGATGCTGGCCCCATACGACGGCCTGACGGCGGGCCAGCCCGGCGCGCTTGGCTATCCGCAGTGGGAGCCCGGCGAGCTGGCGGCGGCGGTGGGCATTGCGGACCGTGGCGGTTGGCAGATCCAGGTGCACGCCATTGGCGATGGGGCGGTCCGGCTGGCGCTCGATGCCTTCGAAAAAGCGGCGGCCGCCAACGGGCCCCGCGACCGCCGCCACCGGATCGAGCACATCGAGACCATCGATGCCGCAGATATCCCGCGCTTCGGGTCGCTTGGCGTCGTCGCCAGCATGCAGCCGTATCACGCCGACCCCGAGCCCGCCCAGCTCAATTCCTACCAATCGAAAATTGGCGCTGCGCGTGCCTCACGTGGCTGGCCATGGAACTCGATCCGGCGTGCTGGCGGCCGCCTTGCCTTCGGTTCCGACTGGCCGATCGTCTCGTTCGATCCGTTCCTGGGGCTCAACTCGGCGGTCAATCGCACCACCAGGGACGGACGGCCCGCCGGCGGCTGGCTCCCGCAGGAGCGCCTCACGCTCGCGGAAGCGCTGGCCGGCTATACGTCTGGAAGCGCTTGGGCCGCGCACGAAGATGCCGTCAAGGGCACGCTCGAGCCGGGCATGCTCGCCGATGTCGTGGTGCTCGACCGGGATCTCTTCGCTATTCCGCCACAGGAGATCGTGAGCGGCTCAGTCCGGGCGACGATCGTCGGTGGCCGGCTCGTCTACGACAGGAACTCTGAGACGAGCCGCTGAAAGTGATAGACGCCGTTTTCGCGCTTCGCGTTGAAGCGCCCACGGTCGTACGAGCGTGACTTGAGTCCGCGCTGGACGTGCTCGCAGAGCGCGATGTCCTCCTGTTGGATCTCGTCTGAGAAGGCGATCGTCTGCTGCATCGACTCCCACCCTGGGCCGGTGCCGGGTTGCGCGAAGAACCACTCGAAGACCGTCAGCGTCTTGTCGAC
>DATNNA010000101.1:0-2375 GCA_035602075.1 Binatus sp. (SeqCode)
GTCAGCCGGGCATTCCGCAGGATCGCCGCCACGGCATCGGCCGGGAAGGGACGCATCAGGCGGATCTGTAGGAAGTTCACGGAGCGGCCGTCACTCTCGAGCTCGCTCATGGCGTCGAGAATGGCGCCTTTGGTCGCACCCCAGGCCACCAGCGTCAGGTCGGCCTGGCGCGGACCGTGGACGGTGAACTTCACTGACGCTGGAATCTCGCGGGCGGCCGTGTCGAGTTTCGCCATCCGTTTGCGCATCATGGCGATGCGGTTCTCGATGCCTTCCGTAATGTGGCCCTCGGGGTCATGTTCGTCGCTCGTGGTCGAGAAGATCCCGCCCGGCATCCCCGGCAGCGTCCGGGGACTGATGCCGTCGGCGGTGAGGGCATGTCGGCGGTAGCCATCGCCGTCCGCGTCGGCCGGCTGATAGATCATGCCGCGGTCGATCTTGAGATTGCTCATGTCGATGCCATCGTTGGTGAACATCGATGAGGCCAGGAACTTCTCGAGCAGCACGATGACCGGCATCTGGTAGCGATCGGCCCAGTTGAAGCTCTCGAAACTATCGGCGAAGGCTTCGTCGATGTCGCCCGGCGCGACGACGATGTGTGGGAAGTCACCGTGCGCGGGATGCAGCGCGAATTGGAGGTCCGCCTGCTCGGTGCGCGTCGGGAGGCCGGTGCTCGGCCCGCCGCGCTGCCAGAGGAAGACGACCGGCCCCGGAGCCTCGGTGATGGCGGCGAAGCCGAATCCCTCGGACATCAGGGCAAAACCTGGGCCGGCGGTCGAGGTGGCGGCCCGCACGCCCATGTGCGCCGCGCCGATCGCCATGTTGATGCTGGAGATCTCGTCCTCACACTGGACGACGGTGCACTGATACTGGGGACCCTTCTGCTCAAGGTAGACGCTCTCGTCGGTCGCCGGGCTGATCGGGTAGTAGGTCTGCATCCCGAGGCCCGCCTTGAGCTTGGCGATGCCCACGGCCTGGAAGCCCTTGATCAGCATCCGAGTCTTTCGCTGTTCCACCGGCACCGGCAAGAGGCGGCGCTCGGGCTTGGTCGGAAAATGGCTTCGCGCGTAGGCGGCCGCGGCCCGGACCGCCGCCACGTTCATCTCCGCGGCTTCCGCCTTGCGGCCTTTGAACTCGTTGCGGATCGCCTCGAAAAGCAGCTCCTCGTCGTAGCCCGAGATACCGATCGACGCGCCCAGGGCGACGGTGTTGCGCATGACGATGTACTTGCGGGACTGACCACCCTTCCCCACCTCCTTGAGGGCCTCTTCCAGGACCTCGAAAAAGGGGATGGGGTAGAGGTTGATGTCATCCCGACCGAATTGCCCCGGGTCGATTTTGAGATCAGCGTCATAAATGACGCCTCCGCCGCGCGCCACCTGGTGGACATGACCGGTATGGCTGGGATAGTGCTTGCGCTCGGGGGCGTCGCCGAACAGCGACTCCTGGTCCAGCGCTACCAGCATGTGGATCTCGTCGACATGGGAGTGGACCGGCACGGGCGCCGCCGTGACCCGGTAGTAGCTGTGCTTGCCCATGATGTTCGAGTGGAACTCGATATTGGCGAAGACGTGAAGACCACCGTGGCTTAGCGCCTTGGCATAGATCTCCGCTGAGGCGTTGATTCCCCCACCCTGGGGGCCGCCGAGGACCCAGGAAAACTCCCGGCGGCTGAGTTCAGTTGGCACGACCAGTAGTGATTGTAGTGCGTGGTGCCCTAAATGGCGGGCGAACGCCAAACCCCCGGGATTGGCTGCCCGCAATTGAAGCAGCTTCCCCGGCCGGTGAGCCGGTCGTCGAGGATTCGGTAGCCCATCCGCCGGATCAGGGTGGTCTGGCAGCGGGGACAGCGGGTGTCCTCGTAGCGTCCCACCCGGCCCGGCAGGTTGCCGGCGTAGATGTACTGCAGGCCGGCCGCCTCGCCGATGCGGGCTGCCCGAAGCAGCGTCTCGGGCGAGGTGTTGTCCGGGTCCTGCATCTTGTAGTCCTTGTGAAAGGCGGTGACGTGCCAGGGGATGCTGGGCGACAGGCCGTTGAGGAACCGCGCGATATCGCCCAGCTCCTCGTCGCTGTCGTTGAAGCCCGGGATGATCAGGGTCACGATCTCCAGCCAGAAGCCCAACGCGTGCACCATCTGGATGCCATTGATGATGTTCTCCAGCTTGCCGCCCAGCGACCGGTAGTTCTTGTCGCGGAATGACTTGAGGTCGATCTTGTAGAGGTCGGTCCAGGGACGGATGTACTCGAGGACTTCCCGGGTGGCGTTGCCGTTCGAGATGTAGGCCGTCATGAATCCTCGCGGCCGTGCCTCCTTGAAGACCTCGACCGCCCATTCCGAGGTGATCAGGGGCTCGTTATAGGAGGTGGCGACCACC
>DATNNA010000102.1:0-2254 GCA_035602075.1 Binatus sp. (SeqCode)
GCCGCCAGGCCCCGCAATTCGGTCAGTCGGTTCGGCCAGCCCAGCGAATGCTGCAACTCGCCCGACTCGAGGTTGACCATCAGCCCAAGGTGCAAGGCCAGATCGAACATCAGCACGCCCCAGCCCAACAGGCTGGTGACAAGGAACCAGATCGCATCGGTCAGCCCGAACACGCGAAACACCGCCAGGCTCGCCAGCCCGATGCCGATCACACCGGCGACCGTGAAGCGCAGCCAGGAGGCCCGCAGCTCGTCGTTCATCCCAAGGATTTGCATCGACCGGATCCAGGATGCACGCCAGAAAGCGCCCCAGGCGTGCCAGCCATAGCCGCCTCGCTTGAGGTCGTGGAGGAGGCCGATGACGAAAATGTTGGGAGGGAGATCAGGCTCGTCCTTCCCGTTCGACGTCTCGTTGGGCCGGCGCACCATGACGTGAGTAAAGGCGCTTTGGCGCGACCCGTCAAGGACCGTTCAGGCAGGCCGCTAGGGAACGATCGGCGGCACCGACGGGCTCGGAAGCGGCGGGATCGAGGGCAGCACGCCTGGGAGCCCCGGGAGGTCGCCTGCAGAGGTTCCGCCGGCCGACCCGCCCACGCCCGGTGAGCCGCAGGCGGCTATCGGCAGGGCCGGATCCGGTTTGACCGCGAGATCCTGGATCGCCAGCTCGGGCGCCACGTCGACCGGCGCCGGTTGCCCGGTGAGCTTGCAAAGGGTCACTGGAACCACATCGGTTGGACGCGTCCAATCGGCCGGCTTCTTGCTGCCGTAGTAGGCCTTCATGAACTGCTTCCAGGACGACGCGGGCCCAACCTCGCCCCAGAGCCCGCCGTACGCCCGGGTGCTCATCGACTCGTTGTGGGGTGTCGGCTGGCTGACCGTGCGGCCCATCCAGGACGCCACCGCCAGGTCCGACGTATAGCCGATGTACCAGGCATCTTTGAAATCGGTCGTGGTCCCCGACTTGGCGGCGACCGGGAAGCCCATCGACGGATGGACGGCGCCCTTGAGGATGTCGGTCAGCAGGTAGGTTGCCGAAGCCGGGAGCACGCGCTCCCCGGCATCGGGTTGCGGCGGGTTGGACTCGAGCAGGGCGCCGGCGGCGTCGCGGACCTCGAGGATGTCGACGGTCCGCACGCGATGACCGCCGTTGGCGAAGGTGCTGTAGGCGGAGAGATGATCGACCATGCGGAGTTCACTGGCACCGAGCGTAGTCGGCAGGCTCGGGTCGAGTGGGGTGTTGATCCCGAGGCTACGGGCGGTTGCGAAAACCTTCTGGATGCCGACGTCCTTGAAGAGATGCACGGACGAGATGTTGCGAGACTTCTGGAGCGATTCCCGCAGCGTGATCGTGCCGAGCTCGCGGCTGTCCCAATCGTGGACCGGATACCCTGGGAACGCGTGGGCGCCATTGCTGTCATCCAGCGGCGACGCCGACGTCCAGCCGTTCATCAACGCCGTGATGTACGTGTACGGCTTGAACGACGAGCCGGGTTGACGCAGCGCGGTCGTGTAGTTCACCTGCCCGCCGATATCGGCATTTGAATAATCCGCGCTGCCGACCATCGCGAGTATCTCGCCGGTATGCGGGTTCATCACCAGCATCGCGCCGTTGTTGACGCGGTAGCTCGTGGCGTAGCGTGCGATGCCATCGTGGACCGCCTGCTGGGCGAGTGCCTGGGTCTTCGGATCCAGCGTCGTCACGATCTTCAGTCCGCCGCGCAGCAGGTAACCCGGGTCGTAGCGCTGCTCCAGCTCACTCCAGACGTAGTCGACGAAATGTGGCGCCAGTGAGGCACGCTGGCCGACCGCCGCCTGGTGCGCCGCGGTGAGCTTGGGCGCGAGGTCCTCCGCGTAGGCCTTGTCCGCGACCGCGGCCGTGATGTAGCCGTCGCGCGCCATCGCGCTGAGGACGTCACGCTGGCGATCCCGGGCATGGATGTAGCCCTCGCTCAGAAATGGATTCAGGTAACTGGGGCGCTGCGGCAGCCCCGCCAGGAAGGCGGACTGCGCCAGATCGAGGCGACGAGCCGAGGTGCCGAAGTAGGTCTGTGAGGCGGCCTCTACCCCAAACGATTGGTTGCCGTAGAAGATCGTGTTGAGGTACATCTCGAGGATCTGGTCCTTCGTGTACTGGCGCTCGAGCTGAATGGCGAGCACCAGCTCGCGCGCCTTGCGGTCGAGGCTGCGACTGCTCGAGCTCAGTAAGTAGTTCTTGACCAATTGTTGGGTGATCGTGCTGCCGCCCTGAGCCGCCC
>DATNNA010000103.1:0-2084 GCA_035602075.1 Binatus sp. (SeqCode)
GCTTTCGATGCCACGCGCGAAAGGTCTCTTCCAGCGAGCGATCGCGCAAAGCGGGGCGGCGCAGCACACCAGCTCGCTGGCAACGGCCCAGATGGTCGGGCGCAATCTGGCCGACAAGCTCGGCGTGGCGGCGACGATGCCGTCGATCGCGGCCGTCTCTCTGGATCGCCTGGTCGAGGCGCAGGCCGAGTTAGGGCAGGAGCTCGCCGTCCGGCCAGACCCCGTACGGTGGGGCGAGGTCGCGGCCAATGGGATGATCTTCGAGCCCGTCGTCGACGGGGAGGTGGTGCCGGCACGCCCAATCGAGCGGATCATCGCCGGGGCAAGTGCTGACGTCGACCTGATGATCGGCACGACCACCGAAGAGTGGCGCTTTTTCCTCGTCCCGACAGGCGCGATCGATCGCGTCACTGAGGAACGCCTGTCGACCACCGCCCGCGTCATGGGTCTCGATATTGAGCAGGCGTTCGCGGTGTACCGCGCGTCACGAGCGCAGGCAACACCCGGCGACCTTCTCGGCGCGCTGAGCACCGACTGGTTCTTTCGTATTCCGGCGATCCGCCTTGCCGAAGCCCGCGCGAAGAATGGTCGGTCAAGTTATATGTATGAGTTCGCCTGGCGCTCGCCGCTGTTTGACGGGCGGTTCGGGGCTGTTCACGCGCTGGAGATCGGTTTCGTCTTCGACAATCTCGGCCGTGCCGGTGCCATGACCCTGGCCGGCAGCCAGCCGCCACAGGCGTTGGCGGACGTGATGCACCGCGCATGGGTCGCGTTCGCGACCAGCGGGGCACCCGGATGGTCGCCCTACGACGTCCGCGAGCGGACGGTGATGCGCTTCGACGGCGCCGGCGGGACAGTCGTAGTGGACCCGGCGGCCGATGAGCGCCGGCTCTGGGACGGCATTCGCTGACGCTGACGCCAGCCGCCAATCCCCCTCCCTCCCCACCTTCTGCGCCGGAAGCCCAGTTTCGTGCGTCTGATGGGCGGACTTCACGGCTGGCGTGGCCGTGGGTGCAGAACTGATAATTCGGGAGGAAGAGAAATGCGCAAGTTGATCGTCGTTGTGTTCGCGGCGGCGGCCGCTGCCGTGTCGGCGTGTGGGCCGTCCCAGTCGACTGGAGCGCCCGCCAGCACGCCGTCCTCGTCTGATTCGGTGAGGACGCAGCAAATCGCGGCGCTGGCCGAGCAGGTTTTTCCGAAGGCGAGCGAGCAACCCGCCTATGGGGTCTGTGGTGCCGACTTGAATTTCAGCGCATGCGCGTATACCGATCGCTTGAAGGCGCGACTGACTGAGTTACGCGTGACGCTGCTCCGCGCGCAGAATCTGTCGACCACCCGCGAGATCACGGCCGAGATCATGAGCCCGGAGGTCGGGATCGCCCACGTCACGCTTTTCCAGGGTCGGACGAAATTCGATCTTTGGATCGTGCAGCGTGGCGGGGCGCTCCTGGTCGATGACGAGATCTGCGCCGGCCGGAAGGACACGAGCATCTACGCGAAATTTGTCGCTTGCGATGCGGCCCAATAGGGCGCCGCTAGGCGCCGCTTACGTGGAGGAGGCGGCCGATCCCGTAACCCGCGGCGGCGGAGACCATGCCGATGATCGTCATCTGGAGACCGCTGATCCGCCAGTCGCCGACGAGCGTCAGGGCCTTGTAGGCGCCGACGGCAAACAGCACCACGGCGCAGAGCGGGACCGCCATGATGGTTGCCGCGGTCACGGAGATCCCAAACAGCGGCACGAACAAGAACGGGACCAGGGGAATCAGCGAGCCGATTAGCGTTGAGAACCCGGTGACGAAGGCGCGCCTGACGGCGCGCGTGCCGCTGACCGGGGTGAGATGCAGCTCATCGCGCATCATGACGTCCACCCAGACCTTCTTGTCGCTGGTGATCTCTTTGACCACACGCTCGAGCACCTCTCCATGCAGGCCCTTGTCGCGGAAGATCTGGCGAACCTCCTCGGTCTCGACGTCAGGCAGCTCCTCGATTTCTCGCTGCTCTTTGGCGAGCATCGCCAGGTAATAGTCCCTCTCCGCGAGGACCGAGGTGTACATGACGCCTCCCATGGCGATCGACTCCGA
>DATNNA010000104.1:0-5710 GCA_035602075.1 Binatus sp. (SeqCode)
GCCAGTCGAGCGAGAACCCCGTCTACTACGCGCAGTACGCGCACGCGCGGCTGGCCAACGTGCTGACGTTCGGCGCCGGGGCGAGCGCCGAGCCCGCGCTCGCCCGGCTCGACTCGGAGTGGGAGCTCGAGCTGATGCGGGTGATGCTGCGCTGGCCCGATGTCGTGCGCGAAGCCGCGGAGGCGCGCGAACCGCACCGGCTGGCGTTCTTCACGGATGAGCTCGCGGCCGCCATCCACCGCTTCTACAAGAATTGTCGTGTCGTCACCGAGGATGCGCCCCTGACGGCCGCGCGGCTGCTGCTTTCCCGCGCCGCCCGTACCACGATCGCCAACGCCTTGGGACTGATGGGCGTCGCCGCGCCCGACCGAATGTAGACTACGGGCCGATGGAAATCACCTATTTCGGCCTGAATGCCGTCCGGCTTCGCGGCCGCGAGGCGACCGTGATGATCGACCCCTACGAACCGAAGCTCGGTCTCGCGCCGGTTCGGTTGAACGTGCAGATCGTCATCTTCACGCACGAAGACCCGACGCACTTCAGCATGCAGGGGCTGTCCGGGGACCCCCATGTCGTCACAGGCGCCGGCGAGTTCGAGATTAAGGCGGTCGCTATGACCGGGACGCAGACCTACCACGATGCGAAGAAGGGCGCGGAGCGAGGAAAGAACTTCATCTACACCGTGGAAATCGACGACCTTCGGATCTGTCATCTCGGTCACCTCGGGCACGGGCTGAGCGAGGACCAGCTCGAGGGGATCGGAAGCAAGATCGACGTGCTGTTCGTGCCGATCGGCGGCGGCAGCCACATCAACTCCGCGCAGGCAACCGAGATCGTCAATCAGATCGAGCCGAAGCTGGTCGTTCCGATCTCGTACAAGTTGCCGGGCTTGACGCTGCTCGCGCAGAACCTGGAAGGCGTAGAGAAGTTCGCTAAGGAGATGGGCGCGACCGACCTCACGCCGCAGCCGAAGCTGCAAATCTCTGTGTCGCCCACGGTCGACGAGACCAAGCTGCTCATCCTGGAACCGCGGGGGGTAGCGGCCACGGCCTTGGTCGACTAGCCGGCGGCTTCCTGCGGCTCGCGGGTCGGGGCTGCCGCCTGTTCGGCCGCGCGAGCCCGTTCCAGGCGCACGGCGCTGTCGATCACGCCCAGGTGGCTGTAGGCCTGGGGGAAGTTGCCCCGAGGGGCGCCGGAGACGGGGTCGTTGCCTTCCGCCAGCAGACCCAGCGGTGAGGACAGCGCGATCAGCTCGGCGAGCTGGCGTTCCGCGGCGTCGAGCCGGCCCATCCCGATCAGGCCGTCGACGTACCAGAAGCTACAGAGGAGGAACGATGCACTCAGGTAGCCCTGGTCGTCCTTGCAGTCGTAGCGGCGAACGTAGGGGCCATTCAGCAGCCGCTGGCCGACGGTCTCGATGGTGGCGCGCATCCGGGGATCGGTCGCCGGCAGAAAGCCGACCACGGGCATCTGCAGAACCGCGGCGTCCACGCACTCATCGTCGTAGGCTTGCGTGAAGGCGCCGATCTCCGGATTCCAGGCCCGCAATTCGATCTCCGCACGCAGCGCCGCCGCCTTTTGCTCCCACACGTCCACGTGAGAGGTGTTGCCGGTGCCTTTCGCCAGCGTGATCGCCCGGTCCAGTGCCACCCAGCACCACAGCTTGCTATGGGTGTGATGCTTGCGCTCGCCCTGGAATTCCCAGATGCCGTTGTCGGGTTCACGGCTCAGCTCCCAGACGCCGTCGGCGAAATGCTCGATGACCTGCCAGAGCTTGTTCGAGATGAAACCGCCCTTGCGCTGATAGACGGCCATGCAGTCGATCACCGCCCCGAAGACATCGAGCTGTCGCTGGCCGGCGGCGCGGTTGCCGATCCGAACCGGCCGGGCGCCCTCGTAGCCCGCCAGGTGCTCGAGAAACGATTCGGGGAGGTGCGGGTCGCCGTCCACCCGATAGAGGATCTGCATCGCGAAGTCATGGTCGTAGGCGCGGTCGCGGATCCAGTTGATGAAGTCGACGGCTTCCTGCGAGAAGCCCGCGCGAAAGAGCGCCGCAATGCCGTAAGAGGCGTCACGGAGCCAGCAGTAGCGGTAATCCCAGTTGCGATCGCCCCCCGGATCTTCCGGAATGGACGTGGTCGGCGCGGCGCAGAGCGCACCGGTGGGCGCGTAGGTCAGCAACTTGATCACCAGGGCGGAGCGGCGCATGGCGTCCTGGAAGGGCCCTTGATAGAGGCACTGCTCGAGCCATCCGACCCAGAAGGCCCGCGTGCGCTCGGCGAGCTCCGTGGCGTCGCTGCTGCTGGGGAACTTTCGGCCGAGGGCGAAGTAGCGCTCGCCGAAGCCCAGCGTCACCCAGACTTGCGGCCCCGGCTCGACCGTAAAGCGGAAGACGTAGCGGGGCCGGCCGTCGACGTCCTCCACCGTGCCGTGCAGCGGGACGGTCGACGAAAGGATCACCTCTTGCGCACCGCCTGACGCGATGACGATGCCCTCGCGCTCGGCGAAGCTGGTGCGTGCCCGACCGTAGGCGGGCGCCGGGTCGAGCACACACTCGACCTCAACCGGGCCACCCCGTGCCTCGAGGCCGCGGCAGATGCGCTTGAGTGACAGGAAGCGCTCCCCCTCGTTGAAGCAGGGCATGAAATCGGTCACCACGAGCGTCCCCTCGGAGCGGTGGAAGGTCGTGGTCAGGATGTTGGTGTCGTGGAGATAGGCCTGCTCGCCCGTGGGCACCGGGTTGACCGGCGCGATGCGGAAGCTGCCGCCGCGCTGCCGGTCGAGAATCGCCGCAAAGATGGAGGGCGAGTCGAACCGCGGGTAGCAGAACCAGTCGACCGCGCCGGCAGTCGAGACCAGGGCGGCAGTTTCACAATTTCCGATCAGGCCGTACGGATACATTGGTTGACCTTACAACGTCATATTGACCAAGGGACATACGCCCCAAACGCCCCGGCCTTCGCAACCCGACTCGCGCAAGGCGCCACTCCCGCGTAGAATAGAGTCCCGGTGCCGAAGTACGTCTTCGTAACCGGTGGGGTGGTTTCCTCGATCGGTAAGGGGATCACGGCGGCGTCCATAGGGACCATCCTGAAGGCCCGCGGCCTGACCGTCTCCCTCCAAAAGCTGGATCCCTATATCAACATCGACCCGGGCACGATGTCGCCCTACCAGCATGGCGAGGTGTTCGTCACGGACGACGGGGCCGAGACGGACCTCGACCTCGGCCATTACGAGCGGTTCATCGACGCCAACCTGAGCAAGGCCAGCAACGTGACCACCGGCAAGATCTATGCCGAGGTGATCGCCAAGGAGCGACGCGGCGATTACCTGGGTGGGACGGTGCAGGTGATCCCACACGTGACCAATGAGATCAAGGAACGCATCACCCGGGTGACCTGGGAAGACAACCCTGACGTCGTGATCGTCGAAGTCGGCGGGACGGTGGGCGACATCGAATCGCTCCCCTTCCTGGAAGCGATCCGGCAGCTGAAGAACGACCTCGGCCGCAAGAACGTCTTCTACGTGCACCTGACACTGGTGCCGTTCATCGAGGCCTCGGAGGAGTTCAAGAGCAAGCCGACGCAGCACAGCGTCGCGGCGCTGCGGAGCATCGGCATCCAGCCCGACGCCATCGTCTGCCGCTCGGAGCGGGCAATCAGCGTCGCGCTCAAGGACAAGATCGCGCTGTTCTGCGACGTCGATCGGCGAGCGGTCATCTCGGTCCCCGACGCCGCCTCGATCTATGAAGTGCCGTTGATGCTGGAAGAATCCGGCTTGGGCAACGTCATCGTCGAGGCGCTCGAGGCGCCCGCCCAGGCGCCCGACCTTAGCGATTGGAAAGAACTGGTGCACCGCATCCAGCACCCGGCCGGCAGCGTGCGCATCGGGGTGGTGGGGAAGTACCTGCCCGCGCCGGACGCCTACATCAGCGTGACCGAAGCCCTCCGTCACGCCGGCGTCCACCACAACCTGCGGGTCGACATCAAGTGGATCGCCTCGGAAACGCTGGAGACCGGTGATTTGCGCGCCCTCGACGAAGTGGACGGCGTGGTGGTCCCGGGCGGGTTCGGTCATCGCGGCATTGAGGGGAAGATTGCCGCGGCCCGATTCGCCCGGACCTCGCTCACCCCCTACCTCGGGCTCTGCCTCGGGATGCAATGCGCCGTCATCGAGTTCGGACGCGATCTGCTGGGCCAGCCCGACGCCAACAGCACCGAGTTCAACGCCTTCACCAGCCATCCGGTGATCGACCTCCTGCCCGAGCAGCGCGACGTCGCCGACAAGGGCGGCACCATGCGGCTCGGTCTCTATCCCTGCAAGCTCCAGCCGGGCACGCTCGCGGCCCAGGCGTACGGCGAGCCGGTCGTCTACGAGCGGCACCGGCATCGTTTCGAGTTCAACAACGCCTATCGTGAGGCGATGTGGGAAGCGGGCATGATCTTCAGCGGGACCTCGCCCAATGACCGGCTGGTGGAGATCATCGAGTTGCGCGACCATCCCTGGTTCGTCGCCTCGCAATTCCACCCGGAATTCCGCTCCCGGCCGAACCGTCCGCATCCGCTGTTCCGGGACTTCGTGAAGGCGGCCGCCGTCAGGGCGGGCGTGCTCCCGGCCGACGCGGAGCCGTTGAAGAAGCCGGCGATCTCACCGGAGAAGACCTCCCAAAGCGCGTGAAGTCTGACGTGTCTAGGCCCGCCTCGGGCGGTGTGACCACGCCGCGAACCGTCCAACCGAATCTCGGCCTCGAGTTGGTGCGCGCCACCGAGGCCGCCGCGCTCTCGGCCGGGCGTTGGATGGGGAACCTCGACCGGGAGGGCATCCGGGGGACGGCCGCAAACGCCATGCGAGAGGCGCTCACCGGGGTGCACATGAACGGCACCATCGTGATCGGCGAGGAGGCGGTCTCGGCGCCGCTCGGGCTCGGCCAGCTGGTCGGCGACGGAACCGGCGACGCCTGCGACGTGGCGCTCAAGCCGCTCGACGGCTCTACCCTGGTGGCGAAGGGCCTTCCCAACGCCGTTTCGGTCGTCGCGACCGCGGAGCGCGGCTCGTTGGTGCGCGCGCCGGTCGGCATGTACGCGGAGAAGATCGCGGTTGGCCCGGAAGCCCGGGGCTCGGTCGACGTGACGGATTCCGTCGAGAACAACCTGCAACGGGTCGCCTTCGCCAAGAAGGTCCAGGTCTCCGACCTCACGGTGGTGATGCTCGATCGCCCGCGCCATGAGCCGCTGATGGACCAGGTGCGCCAGGTCGGCGCCCGGATCACACTGCTCAGCGACGGCGACATCGCCGCCGCCATCATGGCCACGCTCGAGGGCACCGGCATCGACGTCATGCTCGGCATCGGCGGCTTACCCGAGGCGGTGCTGGCGGCCTGCGCGCTGAAATGCCTGGGCGGCGACCTGCAGTGCCGCCTCTGGTTGCGCTCCCGGGATGATGAGGAGAAGGCGCGCGCTGCCGGCTTCGAGGACCTGCGCGGCGTCCTCTCGGTCGACGACCTGGTGCGAGGCGAGGACGTGGCGTTCGCCGCTACCGGGGTGACCGACGGCGAGTTCCTGCACGGCGTCATCTATCACCACTTCTGGGCGGAGACCGAATCGATGGTCTTCCGCAGCAAGAGTGGGACGGTCCGCCACCTGAATACGAAGCACCATTACGCCCTCAAGTCGGTCGAGGGGGCACACCGGAAAGTTCGCTAGCGTCCCGT
>DATNNA010000105.1:0-4183 GCA_035602075.1 Binatus sp. (SeqCode)
TGCTCGACAAAGGCCCCCTCGGTCGACGCGAAAAGTTTCGACTGCCGGATGAACTCCATCGAGCCTTCCCGAATCGTGACGCCCTTGACCGACCCCATCGCCGCATCGGCCCGCAGGAGCAGGTCCACTTTTTCGCTGAGCGGCACCTTGAAGGGATCGCGCTCGAGCGGCGTCCGGTACTTACCGCGCGAGCTGACCGGCGGCCCCAGATCGACCGGCGCCGATCGGACGCGAGCGCTGGCCCGCGCGATTCGGATGGCGCGGTCCACGACCTGCTCGACTTCGGCTTTATCGAGTCGGGAGCTGCCGGCGAAGCCCCACGCTCCGTCGACGATCACGCGGACGCCAAAGCCCTCGCTGGCGTCGTCGGAGACGGCCGCCAGCTGGCCGTTCTTGACGATGATGTCCTGGGTGACGTGTTCGTCGAGGCGGACGTCTGCGTAGCTGGCCCCCTTGACCTGAGCCGCGTTGAGTGCGGCCTCCGCCAGATCTTTCATGCCTAGAGACTAACGCGATCTATTGATTGATGTACCAATCGGCGGTCTGGTTCATCCACCAGAATTCGTTGCCCTTGTACCCCGCCACCTTCTTGTTGTAGGCCTCGACGTCGACGGCCTGGTAGAGCGGGATCTCCGGCACGAGGTCGGCCAGCCGGCGCTGGGCCACGATGTACTTGTCCTTCCGATCCGAAAGCTTCACCGAGAGCCGCGCCTGGTCGAGCGCCTGGTCGAGCTGAGGGTCGCTGGTAAACGTCGTGTTCTGCCCGATGCAGCCGTTCGCGTCGGTCGGGATCTGCGAGCTGTGGTAAGCGGTGTAGGCCAACGAGTCAGGCTCGGCCGGATAGCTGTAGTTGTTCGTGTACATGGCGAGATCGAAGTTGTGGCTGTAGATGACGCCACCGCTGGTGCACGAGCCGAACATCCGGCTGGCGGGAACGTTAGCGTTCCGGTAGACGACCTGGATGCCGATCGCGGCCAGGTCGGCGGCAATGCCGACCTCTTGCTGTTCGCGCAGCGGCAGCGTGGTGGTGATCATGTGGAGCAGCACGCACCGCCCTTGCGGGTCGGTCCGGAAGCCTTTGCACGTCCCCGAATCCTGGAGCTTGTAGCCGGCGTCGTTGAGTAGCTTGATGGCGGCCGGCTGATCGTATTGGGTGTGCCTGGCATTCGGGTCGAGGCACCAGGCACCGGTCTGAATGCACATCCACGCATCGGGAGGGACCACCGTCCGGCCGAGTAGCAAGGTATCGACGATCTTTTGCCGGTCGATCGCCATCAGGATCGCTTTTCGAAGCGTCACGTCCTTGAGGAACGTGTTGTGGAGGTTGATATCGAGATGCTCGGTGGCGCTGTCCAGGATCGTGACGGTGGTGACATCGCTCAGCCGCGACAGCGGTGGCAACAGCGACGGCCGCAGATCCAGCGCCATGTCGATGGTGTTCGTGCGCAACTCGTTGAGCTCGGTGTTGGCGTCGGGATCGAATTTGACGCGGATCTCGTTGAGGTAGGGGCGATTCCCGCCGCCCCACCAGTGGGGATTCCTGACCAGGGAGAGGTGGTCACCGGTCACCCATTCCTTGAACATGAACGGTCCCGTGCCGACCATCACCTTGTCGAGGGTGTCGGAGCCGTTGAAGCCGCCCGCGATGTTGACGGTCACTTTTTCCGTTGTGATGTTGCCGGTCTTGGCCCAGACCTGCTGCAGCAAGTGGTCGGGAAGGACTCCGTAAGGCCCCGTCCCGAGGGTGAGATAGGCCGCGTACACCGTCTTGAAGTGGACGATGGCGGTGAAGTCGTCCGGCGTATCGACACTGTCCACCTGATCCCAGCCGCTAACGGACACGATCGGCGTCGGATTCTTGTCGCGGTACTTCAAGAACCAGAAGTCGAACGTGGACTTGACGTCCCGGGAGGTGAAGGCGATGCCGTCATGCCACTTGACGCCGTGACGAAGCTTCCAGGTGACCTCCATTTTGTCGCCACTGACCTTGACGTCCCCGTTTTCGAGGGTCGGCACCTCGGTGGCGAGCTCCGGCACCCAGTAGTCGGACAGCTTCGGATTGGTGGCAACGTCCTGGTTGGCCTTGACGGTCAGCAAGCCCTCCATCGCCGGATTGACGTAGGCGCACGCATGGGGCGAGGCGGCCGTGATGTTGCAGGACAGCAGGCTATCTTGCTCCTGCCAGGAGGCGACCGTCACCCTGCCACCCTGCTTGGCCGATGAAGTGGTGCTCCCACTGTTCGGCGTGCACGCGACGAGCAGCACCATGGCGGCGCCGGCCATGGCGAGCAGCCGCAACCAGCGGGGGCTGGCTCCTGTCATACGACCTCCTTCCGGATATTCACGCTCAGGGCGCGGATGACCGGCGGGCGCCGGCCGCTTCTGCCAGCGCGGATGATGGGCAGCATTCTACGGGCGGTCGGACGAAGGGGTCAAAGAAACCTCGCCTTTTCCAATCTTGTCTAACACCGGCGCTTCAGTCCACCCACCAGTCCGCCGCGTTCCACAACGTGGTGTCCGGGGCGGCGTTTGGCGCGAGGTTGTGGAGATGGGGGCTCCTGAGCACGACGAGTACGCGTTCGAAGAGCGGCAGTTCGAAGCCGAGGCGAGCGTAGGCGCGCTCGAACGCCGCATAGGATCGCGCCCGCTCGACGGTGACGAGCGAGCCACGTCCCTTGTCCAGATTGCGATCGAGATCAGCATTGCTGAAGCGGCCGAAATTCGAACCCTGACCTTCGTTCTTGTCGCTGGGAATTTGCGAAGAGTGCTCGAGTGGGTACACGCCGTCGGGATCGGGTCCAATGCTCCAGGTCCACAATCCGGCCTCGAACTGACCGCGTTCCAGCAGACCGCCCTGCGCGTAGCCGCTGAACAACTCGCTGGGGTGCGCTTCCGTTGGGATCACCTCGGCGCCAAGCTTGTGCCACTGCGCAATCAGCTCATCCCGCACAGCACTCCGCAGTGGGCTACCGAGCGCGCTCACGATGTGGAAGCTCAATCGGCGCCCGTTCTTGCTGCGGATGCCGTCTGATCCCACCGCCCAGCCGTCGTTGTCGAGCAGCTTGGCGGCGGCGCTCAGGTCGTACGCGAGCGAGACGTCGGCATCGTGGAATCCGGCCAGCGCGCTGGGGATCGGTGACTCCGCGAGCCGGGCCCGGTCACCGTAAAACTTCTTGACGATCCCGGGACGGTCGATCGCTGTGCGGAGTGCCTTGAGGAGCGCGGGATCGTTTTTCCAGAGTGGCGGCTGGCCGGTCAGCGGGTTGGGGTCGGCCTGATTGAAAGTGACCTGCTCGTAGGCAAGCTGCGACCGGCGCTGCACCGTCATGGAGCCGGTGTTCGCCAGAGCGGCCAGCTGGTCATCCGGCAGCTCGAGAGCCAGTGAGACCTGGCCGGCCCGAGCCGCATCCAGCAGCTGTCCCGGCTCCGGATAGATCTTGTACAGGATGCCGTCGAGGTGGGCGCGGCGCCCGGATCGCCCCTGCGACCAGGCATCGTTGCGCACCAACGCGATGTGGTCATCCGGGACAAGCTCCGAGATCTTGAACGGACCGCTGACGACGTCGGGGCGCGCCCAGAAGGCGTTGGTGGCCAACTGCTCCGGAGCGATGCCGGCCAGGCGATGTTGCGGCAGCACCGCCGGAAACAGGTTCAGAAACTTGGGGTAGATCCGATCGAAATGAAGCGTGAAGCGCTGCGCGTCGTGGACATCGACCCGCGAGATCGCGGCATAGCCATCGGGTGAGAGGACACCCTGCACTTTGGGATTGACGATCAGCCCCCAGGTAAACGCGACATCGTCCGCAGTCAGCAGCTGACCATCCGACCAGCGCAATCCCGGCCGGAGCCGGTAGGTCACGTCCACCGTGCCGGCGCCGCGGTTCCATTTCACGTCGCCGTTTTCCAGTGTCGGCACGCGCTCGGCGAGGTCGGGAACGGGTTGAAGGTTGGGATCAAGCCGCACGAGGCCGGCATAGAGCAACGCGTCCACCTGCGCGGCTGGGACTTCTTCGTTGAAGAGCGGCGAGAAGTTGGTTGGGCTCTCCCAGTCGCCCACCACCAGCGTCCCGCCCTCGTGGCGCGCCGGTTCCGGCTGATACTGCGCGGCTTGCGGATTGGGGCTACCGAGCGAAATCCCGTGCACGGAGGGCAGGGAACTGCAGCCGCCCACGAGTGGCAGCAC
>DATNNA010000106.1:0-6912 GCA_035602075.1 Binatus sp. (SeqCode)
CGCAACTCAGTCCGATCCCGTTGCACGCCGGCCGGGGGCTGACGCTGGTTCGCGGAGAAGGATCGTACCTGTGGGATGACAAAGACCGGCGGTACCTCGATCTGATGACCAACTACGGCGTCAACCTCCTTGGCCACACCCATCCGGAGGTCACTGCCGCGATCACGGCCCAAGCATCAAAACTGACCAATGCCCACCAGAGCTTCGAGACGCCGGCGCGCCAGGATTTCCTGGAGGCGTTGGGGGCGCTCCTACCGCCACCCCTGACCAGGATGTCATTCGGCAACTCGGGCGCTGAGGCGATCGAGGCGGCGCTCAAATACGCGCGCGTTGCCACTGGGCGCATCGGGATCATTGCCACACACCGCGCCTACCACGGTCGGACCTTTGGTGCCCTTTCCGCAACCGCCGACGCGAAGTACCGCGATCCCTTCGCACCGATGCTGGAAGGGGTGCGCCATATCCCATTCGATGACCTCGATGCCCTGGACAAGGTGCTGAACGACTCGGTCGCCGCTGTCATCGTGGAGCCGATCCAGGGGGAGGGCGGCATCCGGGTGCCCGCCGACGGTTACTTGAAGGGCATCCGCGAACGGTGCGACGCCCGCGGCATCCTTCTTATAAGTGATGAGATCCAGACTGGCTTTCGGACCGGGAGTCCGTTCGCCTTCACCCGCGAGGACATCGTGCCCGATATCTTGTGCCTCTCGAAATCGATTGCCAATGGCTTACCACTCGGCGTGACCATCACGACGGAGGCGGTGAACGAGCGTATCCCCAAGGGCAGCCATGGAAGTACCTTCGCCGGCAATCCGCTGGTCTGTGCCGCGGGAGCGGTGACGCTTCGGGTGCTCGCGGACCAGACGCTGCATGCCCGCGCCGCCCAGGCCGGGGTCCGCTTCCAAGAGCGGGTTCTTGACCTCCGGCTCCCGCAGATCCGCGAGGTCCGCGGCCGTGGCTTGATGCAGGCTGTCGAGCTGAAGAAACCGGTGACGCCCGTGATCAAGGCCATGCAGGAGCGCGGCGTCCTCGTCCTGCCCGCCGGGGGGACGGTGATCCGGTTTCTGCCATCGATTCTGATCCAGGATGCCCAGCTCGATGAAGGAATCGACGTGCTGGCCGCGGCGGTTCGACAGGCCGGCTGACGCGCAATGCGGCATACGCGCCAGGACGTGGTCGAGCGGTCGCAAGGAGAATTCAGGCAACTCAACCAGGTCGTCAAGCGGTTGGCACCCACGGACTGGCGCCGCCGCGTCCCGAGGCCGGAGACAAAGGATCCCTGGACCGTTAAGGATGCCCTGGCGCACATCGTTTACTGGAAGGCGCACAGCGCCCGAGTCTTCCGCGGTGAGAAACCGCCGCCGGAAATCCGAGGTGTGGAGGGCAACCAGATTAACGCCCTGATCTACCGGCGCTGGCGCAATCGGCGGCCGGCGGACGTGGTGGCCTGGCACCAGCAGGTGCAGGCCGACTTGATCAAGACTCTCCGCGATCGACCGGATGATTGGTTCGGGCGGAGGGACCGCAGTCCTGATTGGCCCAGCGACTTCGTTGGCCACTCCGCGTGGCACCGTATCCGCGACATCGAAGCGGCCCTGCGGCCCTAGCTGCCACTACCCCTGCATTACCAGGCGGCCACAGATTCGCCAGCCCGCAGGACTGGAGCCAGATCGTCCGTTACACGACAATGCAACAAGCTCGCGAAAATAGCACGACGACGGTGACGACCGATCGACCCGCGTACAGCGTGCGGGCAGAGCAGGCTGTCTGGCTGCTTACGGGAGTGGTGGCCGCGCTGCTGATCATTCGCTTCCTGTTCAAGCTGCTTGGCGCCTCGACTCAGGCCAGCTTCGTGACCTTCATCTATAACCTGACCCAAGTGTTCGTCGCTCCGTTTCATGGCATCTTCAATTCGGCGGCCAGTGGCCACAATGTCTTTGAACCCGAGTCCCTGGTCGCGATTGCCATCTATGCGTTGATCGGCTGGGGTCTCGCCAGCCTGGTCCGAGTCGTCACCAAGGGCGGCGCGCCCGCGCGCTGAGCCGTCGTCCGGCGTAGTGCCGGAACACTAGCAGCGACAACGCAGGTGCAACTGGGAGAGTCGGAGATCTCCCTCCCTTGCGCGGGGAGGGAGATCCAGGGTCTTAGTTCACGACCAGCGTGACCTTGACAGTGTGCGTTTTGCCGCCGCCCGTCCCGGTGATCGTGAGGGTAAAGGTGCCGGTGGTCCCACCGCTGGTGCTCACCGTGAGCACGGAAGAGGTCGTTGCCGGATTCGGGCTGAAGCCGCCCGAGGCTCCGGACGGAAGCCCGTCGACGGCAAAGTTGACTGATCCGGTGAAGCCATTGAGCGCGTTGATGGTGACCGTGTAAGTTGTCGAGCGCCCATGTCTGATCGTGCGGCTGGCCGGCGAGGCACTAAGCGAGAAGTCTGAGTTGACGACCAGCGTCACCGTCGTCGAATGACTCAGGCTACCGCTTGTTCCCGTGAGCGTAAAGGTGTAGGTGCCGGCCGGAGTGTTCGACATGATGCTGACCGTCAGCGTCGATGAGGTGGTCGCCGGGTTCGGGCTAAATGTCCCGAGTGCCCCGATCAGCGGCCCACTCGCGCTCAACATCACCGGGCTGCTGAAGCCACTGCTGGGCGTGATCGTCACGGTATAGGTCGTGCTAGTGACGCTGCCACCAACCGACGCACTCGCTGGCGTGGCGCTCAGTGAGAAGTCTGGCGCCGCATTCACCACCAGCGTGGCTGGCGCTGAATGGCTCAATGTGCCGCTGACCCCCCTGATGGTCAAAGGATACGTACCGGTCGGCGTCGTCGTCGCGGTGGTCACCGCGAGGGTCGACGAACCCGTCGCCGGGTTGGGAGTGAACGTCCCGGCGGCCCCACTCGGGAGACCGTCAACGCTCAGGGTCACCTGGCCGCTGAACCCACCAGCCGGCGTCACTGAGACCGCATAGCTCGCACCGGTCCCGACGACGACCGTCTGGCTGGCCGGTGCGACCGATAGGCTGAAATCGGGCGCCACCACGGGGCCGGTGCTGATCGCGAAGTTCTGCGTGGTCCATTGCGCGAAGCCGAAGAAGGCCGGACCCGCTAACTGGTTGCTGCCCCAGACCACACCCGCATTGCTCGGGTCGGGCGAGGCGCCGGAGTAGTCGCCCCAGCGACATGGGTTGGTCGTGCAGTTGCCCTGGAAGAGGGTCTCCTGGTCGAACGTCGCACTCGTCCCAAGGACGACTTCACCGGCGTCCATCTGGCCCAGCGGTGTCGAACTCCCGCGGGTCTGCGCGCCGATCAGGGCCAACGTCGACCCACTTCCGCGGTTGTAAAAGACCCCGGCAGCGCTGCCGGCAGACGATGGCGAAATCGCGCCATTGAAGATGTGGTCCGTGGCGCTGCCGATCTCGCCCTCCTGGAGCACGGTGAGCGTCGACGGTGCGAACTCATCCCAACGGACCACGGCGCGCCCGCTTGCCCCGGCCACGGTGTGCTGGGTCCAGACCGCCTCAACGCCTCCAGCCGACGGGTCGCGAAGTTGCACCGCCTGGGTCAGGCGTCCGTCGAGGCTGTCGAGGAGGTAGGTCGTCCCCGGTTGGGGCACACTCGGCGGAACGCTGAACGTTCCGACGGTTATGTCACCATCGGCCACCAGGGTCGGTCCGGGGGCGAAATGCCAGACCATCACCTTCGACTGTGGCGCGGTCGAATCGTCGTGGGCGCCGACGATGTATCCGGGAGATGATCCGTCCGCGGTGTTGGCCGGCACCGGGGTGAAGGCGAGGGAGCCATCAGCGTTGTGCAGGAGGTGCGTGGCATCCGCGAAGTACCACGCGGATACCGGCGAGCTGCACGACGTGTCACCGGCGAGCGGCTTGGGGATCGCCCAGATGTTGGCGGTGACGAAGGGATAAGTCGGCACCGTGTCCGTGGACACGTTGCTCCCGATCGTGATGAAGTTGGCGTCGTGCCCCAGCTTGGGATAGTCGTTCAGGCTGCTCCCGGTGCCGACGCCGTAGCGGCACCAGCCGCCCGGCAGGCTGCTCGGGTCGGCGGTCTTCGTCCAACCGAAGAGCACGTAGTTGTTGCTTGTCTGGAAGCCGATGAGCGCATAGATCCAGCGGTTCGACTGCGGATCCCATTGGATCTGCACATCCGTCGTGGTGAGCCCGGACGGGGCGCCGACGAAGCTCGCCAGGTCAAGCGCAGCGATGCGGGCCAGGGTGTTGCGGTCGAACACTCCGACAAATTGGTTGACAAACTCCATGTAAAAGTTGGGGCCGATCGCGCCCGTGGTGTCCGGCGGAGTGACCCCATAGCCCTCATCCGCAGCCGACAGACCTGGCTGATTGAGGTTATTGAAGATCGCGGCCGACGGTTTCCGTGCCGCCGGTCCCGGTCCAGCTTGAGAGGGGAGCGTCGGTAAGGCGCTGATCGCCGCTGCATCGGCGCGGCGCTTTGCTGCCGCGAGCGCGCCCGGATTCATCGAGCGAACGGGAACCACGTCTACGTGCGCGGGAGGCGAATAGTTTGTCGTCCGCATGGTGGTTACCTGGGCACGCCCAACTGGATGGAGAATGGTCTTCCCACTCGACGGGACTGAAACGGAGCCCGGCGCTGCACCAGCTCCCACCTGAGCTAGCAGGACGACGGCGGCACCAAGGACGAGCACGGGGCCGCGGATCAATAGGCGGTGCGCAAGGCGCGAACGTGCAAACGATAGATGGTTGGCTAACATGACTCTCCTCCCCCAAACCCCCGCTAATGCCGAAAGATGATCGGAATATGACGCGGTCCGCAGGGGCTGTCAATAGAAAGCGAGCTGAGGATGAATGGCCGCTACCCACCGCGAAAACCTGGTCACGTCCGGTCGACGCGGCCGGCTATTCCTATGCACGTACTGAGACCGCGGCGCACACAGTGATGTATAACGGACACACTGTGATGAGACGGACTCAGATCTATCTGGACGACCGGCAACGGCGCGAGCTTCATCGCGCGGCTGAACGCACTGGCCAGACCGTTTCGGCCTTGATCCGCGAAGCGATCGACGCCCGATTCGCTAGGACTTCCAACGAGGACTTCCTCAAGGCATTGCGCAGCGGCGCTTTCGGAGTATGGAGGCAGCGGCTAGATCTGGGGCTGACAGAGACCTACGTCAGGCGGGTGCGACGGGGCAGCGGCATCAACCGATTAGTGGGGTGATTCTCGGCTCAACTAGCGGTGCAAATCTCCGTCGAACCGGCTAGACCAGCAATGGCAAGCCGCCCCAATTGGGGCGGCTTCAGACAGCAGACTCAGCAGGTCACTCGACGACGGTCGTAGACGAACGCGGCCGAGACAGGAGCCGAATGAGCGAGACGATGCCCCATCCGATCAGGGCGTAGATCGCCATCGCGACCAGCGACTCCGGTTCGAGGACCGACCGGCCTTCCTGCGCGGTGTTGAAGATGCCGTGGAACGGCGCGACCAGTGGCCAGGTCACGTCGTACATGAAGCGGACGAATGGAGCCGGATTCGCGCCGAACAGCTTGAGTACGAAGCGAATCGCGATCAGCACCTCGATGAAGCCGACGATCCACCACACGACCTGGATCGCACGGGTGTTGTAGCCGCTCTCGCGGTAGACAGCCGTTCGCGAGGTCGACGAGGTCGTTACGGGCGTGAGCGGCGTAACAGGCGTGACTGGCGCGACCGGCGGAACCGGCTCGCCCGTGGTCGTCTCCTGTCGGACAACTTCGCGATCGTATGAATCGGCCATGATGCCTCTCCTTTGAGCCCGCATATAGGCATGAGGCTTGGGCTCAAACGCTATAGACATATTAGCACATTATGTAGCAGCCCAGGCATTCCATTCGGGGGTGGCGGCTGCCGCGGGAGAGAATGGGCGAGGTGCAGGTGGTGGTCTACGGAGCCGGAGCGATTGGGAGTTTGGTGGGAGCGCGGCTCCACGAAGCTGGCGTTAGCGTCCAGCTGATCGGACGCAAGGCGCAGGTCAACGCGATCCGGGCGAACGGGCTTCAGGTAAAGGGCCTTCAGGAGTTGCACGTCGTCCAGCTGCCTGCCACGACGAGCCTGGATGGGCCGGCCGACATCATTCTGCTCACGGTCAAGTCTCAGGATGTTCAGGACGCCTGCCTCGGGATTGCCCAGAAGAATTCGGACGCCACCGTCGTCACCATGCAGAACGGCGTCCGGTCGGACCGTGAGGCGGCAGACATCCTGGGACGCGGTCGGATCGTAGGTTGCGTCCTCAACATCAGCGCGACATATCTCGAGCCAGGCGTGGTCGAGCAAAACACCCGCGAGTTCTTTCAGGTGGGAGCGCCTTTTCCCGAGGCTGCCGCGCGGGTCGACTCGGTGGTCGGGTTGCTCAGCCCTGCCCTGAGGGCAGAGATTGCCCCGGATATCGCTCGTGCCCGGTGGACCAAGCTGATGGCGAACCTGAACAACGCGATCATGGCGATCACCGGGTTGCCGATCGGCAAGGCGCTGCGCCATCCAGGTCTCGCCCGGCTCTCGATCGCGACGATTCGCGAAGGTGTCCGAACAGCGCAGCTTGGCGGCTTCGGTCTCGATCAAAGCCGCCGGGCGCGGACGTTTCGTCTGATGTCGACGCTGCCGATGCCTCTGAGCTACCTCACCTTCCGCAAGAGGCTGGCCGGCAATTTTCCAGCTGACAGCACCTACGGCCCGTCGACGCTGCAGAGCTTGATACGGGGCTCGAGCAGCGAGCTCGATTACCTCAACGGCGAGATCGTGAAGCTCGGTGAGCAAATCGGCCGGCCGACGCCATACAACACCGGATTGCTGGAAGAGGGCCAGGGGGTCTTCGCCACCGGGTGCAACCTGAGCCCCGAGGAGCTGCTGCAGCACTTCAAGTTTTGAGCCCCAACGGCCCCCACCCT
>DATNNA010000107.1:0-2637 GCA_035602075.1 Binatus sp. (SeqCode)
AGCATCCCCTCGCTGATCCTGTTCCGGGGCGGCAAACCTGCCGATCGGATCGTGGGCTACAAACCCAAGGCCTACCTCAAACAGAAAATCGACGCCGTCCTATAGTCGGACGTCGCTAGGTGGTCGCAGGCCTGCCGAAGACCTGACGCGCGGGGTGCGTCAGCAGCAGGGCGCCAACGATCACTGGCAGGGAGGAAACTGGAAGCCAGGCCCAGTTGAATCCGTTGTGATCGGACGAGGACAGCGCCAGCAGCCAGCCCAAGACGATTACGAGGATTTGAACGCCCTCGAACAGCAAGGCGGCCTTCCGCGCCCACCTCCGCATGCTCCAGAGACCCATTGCGATTGTCAGTCCGGCCGCCGGCGCGCCAACCGAATAGACAATGACGACGGTTACCAGCCCAGCCCCCTCGATATCCCACGTCTTTGCGCCCGTCGCCAGCAGGCCGACAACAGTAATCGCGAGGAGGGAGATCAGCCCGGTAATGCCCAGGATTACAGCCTGGACCAAGACCAGCACTGCAGCCGCCGTGACGGGAGTAGGTCGAGCGGCGAGGTCTTCCGTAGCCACCTTACTGATCTCAACGGCGCACCATCCGGATTCTGTGCAAAGCGGCTCCTGTAACCTTCGTCGGGCACGGGGGTGCATGGGCTCAGGTGGGCTCCACGGTCTTCAAAACCGCTGGTCGGCATCCTTGGCGATGTCGACGGACGGATCGTTCCCGTCGCGCCCCCGCCAATCGCTAAATTCCTGGGCAAAGTCGCAATCGCACGCGACGAGAAACAATCAACGAATCGGCATCCGGACTAAGCAGCTACTCGGCTTCGAGCGGGCGCTCATCAACCAGGGTTGTCGCGTAGGGGAGGGCCTCCAAGCGTTCGATTGGGATGGGCTTGCCGGAGACTTCGCTAAGCCCGTAGGTTCCTTGTTCGATACGGTCGAGCGCTCTCTTGACCTGCGCCAGTTCCTTCTGATCCCGGGCATTTTCGTCGATCTCTGCTTCTCGCTCGTAAAGGAGGTTTGATTCATCGACTGAATCGCCCACTCCGGACTCGTCCTGCACTGTTTCCTGAATATCGTGTTTGTTGGTTGCGATACGCGACTCGATCGCATCGCGCTCCGCCTTGAGTCGCTCCTGGAAGCGGCGAACGTCTTGTGATTTCAGCATGTCACGTCCTCCTACAGTGCAGCCCAAATGTTAGCGCGGCAGCGGCACTGCGGCGAACCGTTGAGCCCGACGCTCAGGAGAACGGCGATCCAAAGCCTTCGGCGGACGCAACCTCATTCAGTGGCTTGCGCTTCTTGATTCCCTTGACCGGCCGCGCAGGATAGCCGAACGGGATGACAGCCAGGACCTCGTAGTCGTCCGGCAACCCGACGGCCTTTCGGACACCCTCGAGGCCGCCGAACCCTGTCCAGTTGGAGGCGACGCCATCCGCCCAGGCCGTCAAGATCATCGACTGGATGGCGCGACTGACATCCGAAATAGCGATCGGGCTTTCCTTCAGGTAGGCCACGACAACCGCGAGAGCCGCCCGTGCCGTGTAGGGACCCGTCCTTACCAGCGCGCCCAGCTCGCGCAGGTGCGCGCGCTCACGGACGAGGACGAAATGCCAGGGCTGACGGTTGCTGGCGCTGGCAGTAAGTCGAGCTGCCTCGATGAGGCGGTCCACGACATCACCTGGAATCGGCTTGTCCTGATAGTCGCGGACGGCCATGACGGTGCGCACTGCCTCGAAGACCGGGTTCGACATGCGAGGATTATCTCGCCAGACCAACCAGACCCTCCCAAATGAATTGAGCTTGCTGGGTGCCGAGGGCCGGAATCCTCGAGGCCTGCGCCCTAACGCTCCCTCATACCGAATTCACAGTGGACCGACGTGGCGTTCCACCAGCGACTCGGTCTTGGCGAAGGGGCTGCGGCAGATCGCACCCGGCTAAGGGCGGTGGCCTGATCGACTCTAGGGGGCCCCCCAGATGGGAGACCCCCGTTCCTTACGCTGTCGGCGCGGCCGAGCGCTCCGCCAGCTTGGCAAGATTCACCATCACGATGACCGCGACGACGGTGATCAGGATGGCATAAATGAAGAGCGAGATGATCTCGCCACCGGTGCCAAAAATCTGCTTCACCAGGGCGGTAATCGCACCGTTCCAAGCGAGTGCCGCCACCACCCCGAAGGCAGCCGACGCCAGAGAAATCATGGTCTGCAGGTACGCCGAGCGGTTCACGTAAGACCTCCTTATTGGTCGGAAATTCCTTTCATCTCTAATTCTGGAGGGTCAGGCACCGTTCACCCAAATTTTTGAAGGGTGCCAGAATGAAGCACTTGAAAGGCGAGCTCAGCAGGCCGCAGCCGCAACCGGTGGTCGCGCCACTGACTCGCGCTGCGATCTTCCTGGTGGTCACGGTCAACCCGGGCGATGAGCACCGCGCGACCGTCCGGGCCTTCTGCGAGGACTTCCCGGCGCTGGTGCGGGCGGTTGCCTTCCGTGACCTGGAGGGCTATTTGTCGTGTGTCATCGGGTTTGGGTCCGCCGCCTGGGACGGGCTTTTCAGCGCGGCCCGGCCGGCCGAGCTCCACGGGTTCCGGGAGTTCCATGGTGGATCGCGCCATGCCGTGTCCACGCCCGGTGAC
>DATNNA010000108.1:0-11169 GCA_035602075.1 Binatus sp. (SeqCode)
ACGACCGGTGTGGCGCCTCGAGGTCATCCGGCGCCGCGCGCCCGAGCGTCAGGTCAATGGCGGCCGGCAGCCGCGGACGCTCGTCGGCTCAGCGAGTTCTTAGCCGATCAGGAAGATGCTCGACAGGGTCGAGACCAGGACCAGGGCCGCCAGCAAGACGACGAAGGCAGCGACCGGCGCCCAATCGAACTCTCGGGGGCGTCGCGGAAACCACTGGCGGAACGGCCGCGCAAAGGGCTCGGTTGCCTGCATCACCATCTGGGTGATCGGGTGCCAGGGATCCATCTGAAAGAAGCCGAAGAAAACGCGGATCAGCACCAGGATGATGCAGAAAATCAGGGCAGAGCGGACAATGACGACGAGCGCGACCGCGAAATTCGCTGAGCCAAGGAACGCCTGAAGGGCATAAAGAAGAATGATGCCGACCAGGAACGAGAGATCGAGTCCGCCCGCCGAAGGGATGATCCGCCGAATCGGCGCCAGGTACCACTCCGTCGCCAGGACGATGATCCGGCCGGCTTCGGAATACAGCATCTGGGGGAACCACGAGAAGATGGCGCGCACGATCAAGAGCAGGATCAGAATGTTGATCAGAACTTGGATGAACGCCGCGCCAGGAAACATCGCAGCCTAGTTTACGGTCTGCTCATAAACGCAGCCTAAGAATCAGCGGCGGCGCCGGCGGGTGAGCAGCTCACCGGTTGGGTCGTCCGGGGGCTTCTTCGGCGTTCGAGGTTGCGCAGCCCTGGCGGCGCGGACGCCCTCGACGCGCTCCCGGAGGCGAGTCACGGTCGCCTCGGCGGGCAGGGCGGGCGCCGGCGCCCGCTTCATCGCCGCGCGCCACGCCGGCATGTCTTCCAGCCGGAAGATCAGACGCCGCAGGGCGACGTCGATGGGGAAGAGCAGGATCGCGAGCACGAGCAGGATCTCGCTGATGGGCAGGGCGGCGTGCACGCTGGGCACCGGGACACGGAAGGCCTGCGAAACGTCCGAGAGGAGAACCCCGCCGCCGGCCTGCGCGATCGCCCTGAGCGTGGCGACGTCGGTGCCAAGCTCGCGGTACTCCGGTGAGTACGGAACAACGAGCCCGCTCGTCGTCGTGTGTCGAACCACGCCGCCGGCCGACTCACTGACGTGGAGGAGATAGCTCCCCACCTGGTCGGTCGGAAGGTCGCCCTCGAAGCGGCCCGGGCCGGTGGGCGACAGCGTCAGGCTGGCGCCGGCCAGGTCGGGGGTGACGGCGTTGACCGTAACCGTGGCGCCCGAAGTCGATGGCGCGGTCACGAGCAAGTGCGTGTGGTCGCCCTGGACCCGCGTCTCGATCTGCAGCGCGGGGTCGCCCGGCTGCGGCAGGCTCGCATGGACGATATCGCCGAAGAAGCGATTGGCTGACGGCCAGCGCAACAGGTCCGCCGTCCAGCGGCCTTGCGCATCGCTCGTCCATGCCATCACCCGGCCCAGCCCGTACTGCCAGGTCGCCAGCAAGGGATCGCCGGTTGGGCTCTTCAGCACGATGTCCGCCGCGGCCCGTGGCGTGGTCGCCACGTAGCCCGAAAGCGCCGGGAAACTGTCAAGTGGCACGCCAGGGATGACGTCCGCCAGCGAAGCCAGTTGCGGCGCGATGCGACCCTCGACGATCCAGGGCTTGAGCGCCTCGCGTGTTTCTTTCAAGAAGATCTGCGGGACGTCTTGGAGGCTGTGGCTCTGATAGAAGCGGCCGTGTCCCCAGCCCGCCATCGCCTGCATCAATGATGCGTCGTTCCCGGTGGCCGCGATCGCGACGGTGGACAGCGTGATCCCGCGGCCGTGCATGGCGGTGATCGCCGGCTGGTAGTTGCGGTCCATCGTGTCGCCGTCGCCAAAGAGGATCACATGCTTGATGGCGGCCGTCGCCTTGGTCAGTGCCTGGTCGGCCGCGCTCAGATCCGGGGCGTAGCTCCCCGGGTCACCGAGGCCCAGGGCCTCGATCTTGCGCTTGACGGCGGCCTTGTCCGTCAGGGGCGCGAGCGGGACGACGATGCCCATGCCGCCGTTGGTGACGGCGACCATGTCGCGCGGCGTGAGCTGGTCGACGACCGCCTCGGCCGCACCGCGCAAGATCTGGTCGCCCTGACCACTCTCCGTCGATTCGAGGGCGAGGACGACCGCGACCGGCGGCTTCTGCATGTCCTGCGGCAGCTGGATCTGGACCGGCAGCGTCGTCTCCAACGGCGTGCCGGCGTAGCCGCCCGGACCATAGCTGTCCGTGCCACCGATGACGACCAGCCCGGTGCCAAGGTCCCGCACGGACGCCTGCAGCAGATTCATGCCGTCGGCGCCCAGGCTCGTCGCCGAGATGTTGACGAGGACGACGGCCTGATAGGCGGCGAGGTCCGCAGCCGAGCGCGGCAGCTGGTCGGGAGTAATAGTTACCGTGCCGATGCCCGTCGAATGCAGTGCCGACTCGAGGCTCGCCGCCTCGCCCAGCGTGTTTTCCACCAGCAGGACCCGTGGTGGGCCCACCACCTGGATCAGCGCTTCGCCGAGGTTATTTTCCGCGTACGTGTCGCGCACCGCGTCGATCACGACCCGCACGGCGTGGAATCCGGGGTCGGCCGGCTTGACCGTTTGCTTGACGGTGGCCTCGCCTACGGGCAGGTCGAGCTGCACGGTATTGATGAGCGTGCGGTCGAGATACCAGCGGACGGTTGCGTGCGTGGCCGTGTTGCTGACGATCAACGCCTGCACGTTGGCCTGCTGACCCTGGGTGAGCGTGCGCGGCGCATCGAGGCGATCGACGTACGCCTCGGCTCCGAGCGGCACCGGCAATGCGACCGTGTCCACCCGGACCCCCTCGGCGCGCAGCAGGCGCGCCTCACCGACGGCGTCGCCGAGATTGCCGCGTCCGTCGCTGATGAGCACGATGTGCCGCCGGCTGTCGTCCGGGAGGATCGATCCACCGAGCTGCAACGCGGCGGCGATGTCTGTGTAGTGCGGGTTCGGTTGGCTCTGGAACTCGCCAAACTGCGGGTCCTTGCTGATGTTCACTTCGACCTGGGGGTCGCGACCGAAGCTGAGGACGCCGGCGCGGTTGTCACCCTGCCGTTGTTGCAGGATGCGGCGGACAGCGGCGGCTTCGCTGTCCAACGCGCTCTGTACGCTCGCCGAAAGATCGGCCACGACCAGCAGCGATTGCTTCGACGGCGCCGTCTGAACCTGAAATCCGGCGAGCGCGGCGGTCAGCAGCAGCACGATCAGGGTCCGCAGCCCGAGCGAGATGCGGGCCCGCCGCGGAGGTAGTGGCGGCGGGAAGAAGCGCCAGATGGCGACGATGATGACCAGCGCCAGGACGCCCGCCCCCAAAAACAGGGGACGGGTCAGCTCAAAGCCCACGGTGGAAGGCCAGCCATTCGGCCGTCACGACGGCCAGCGCGGCGAGCGCGATCCATGGCCAGATCTCGAGCTGGCCACGGTGGGTTGCCTGGACGACGGTGGTTCGCGTCGGCGGAAGCGTGAGGCGGTCGGGTGGTTTGAGCTGCGAAATGGGATCAGAAAAGAGATTGACGCTGAACCAGGAGCGCTGCACCTTGCCGGCGATGGCCTGCTCCACGGTGTAGAGGCCGGTGGGATCCGTGTCACCGAACGTCGCGATCGACGCGGTGGCGAGCGAGCGACGGCTGCCGTCCGGCCGGATGACGCTGACGGACGTTGCTCCCGCCTCCGGGACGATGGTGATGGGTTCGTCGGGATGGAAGCTGTGGCTCGGGACGCTGGGAGGCAGCAGCCACTCACTCAGGTTCTGTACGAGGATCGGAAAGGCGATCCGCAGCGGCAGATCGGACTCATGGAGATCGAACCCGACCAACACCTGCCGAAACGGCTCATCGCGCACCAGCACGAGCGGCGTCTGCAGGCTACTGATCAGCGGCCGGCCGAACGTCGAGCTGCGCAAGTCCTGGCTGCGGGCGATGTGCACGTCCTGGAGGTCGACATTGGCCAGTAAGGGATCCCCGGCGTCGACGGCACGAACGCGCCCGATGCCGACCGCTTGCCCGCCGGCCAACGGAGACCCCGCCGGGGGATCGACCATAACGAACGGTGCGTCCGGCAGCACAGGCGGCGAGAAAACGTCGAAGACGGTCAGGGCGTAAGCGGCGCTCGCATGGTAGGCCGCGGGCGCGATGACATCGAGCTGCAGGTCGGTGCGCAGCCGGAGCGCCTGCTCGAGGAACACGTTGCCCGGGGTAACGAGCAGGACGCGGAAGGCGCGTGGAGTGCGGGCGACCGCCGTGGCGCTGTCATCGAGCGCGAAGATGTCGCTCCCCGCCAGATGCGCCGTCACGGAAGTCGCGTCACCGGGAACGGGGAGGACGAGGTCCTGCGCCTGACCGGCGGCGAGCGTGAGTGGCCGTACATCGAGCAGGTGGCTGTCGGCCCGCCACTCGACGCTGACCGAGTGCGGCTGCTGGCCGAAGTTCTGCACGTGAAGGTAAGCGGCGCGCGATTGCGCGCTGGTCCGGACCGTTAGCGACGTGAGCCCGACGTTTTCCCCCGAGACGCCCACCCGGTGATACTCGACGGGAAACGGCAGGCCGGCCGCGAATGACGCGCGCAGCGGCTGCACGATGCCGTCTGAGAACAGGTAGGCACGAGCGTCGTCGCCTGCTCGGACGAGGCCCGCGGCCATCGCCAGCGCCGCCGAAAGATCCGCCGCTCCGTTGCTCGCCGTGACGGCATTGACCGCGCGATGCAGCGTGTCGCGGTCACCGGTCACGGACGCGACGATCCGTGCGACCGGCCCAATGGCAATCACCGTCATGCGGTCCTGTGGGCCGAGCTGGTCGACGATCGCGTTGACCTGGCGTTTCGCCACGTCGAGGCGCGATGGCGCGACGTCGGTTGCCTGCATCGATGCCGAGGCGTCGAGGAGAACGATGCTGTGGCGGGCGAGGGCGGCGCCGGCAGGCAGCGCCGGTTGCACCGCCGCCGCGACCAGAACAGCGGCGGCGAGCAACTGGAGAAACAGCAGCCAGCTGGGACGAAGCCGTTGCCAGGGGACGTTCGCCTGCCGGTCGCGGATTTGATTGGGCCACAGGTGCAGCGCCGGCACGACCCGCGTTGGCCGGCGAATCTTCAGAAAGTAGAGGGCGACGATGGCGGGGAGCGTCAACGCCAGGATGGCGGCCGCGGGGGCGAGGAAGCTCATGACACGCGCGCCTTTCCACGCCGGGGCGCGCTCATGCGAGCAATCCGAGGCGGCGCAGCGTGATCTGCACCATCTCGTCGATGGGTTCTGCGGTCGACAGGCGCGCGAAGCGCAGGCCACGGCGATGCGCGGCCCGCTCGATCTCGTCGGTGCGTTGGGCCAGCGCTCGCAGGTACGTGCCCTGGGTCAGCGGCGTGGCCGTGAATTCACGCTCGACCCCGGTTTCGGCGTCCTTGAGCCGCGCGTCCCCCGACCAGTCGGGGGTGATCTCCTGGGGTGCGAGCAGCTGGAGGACCGCCCCCTCCTGCTGGGCGCGCTGCAGCGCCGCGAGCGCCGGATCGATCGGCGGCTCGCCGAGGCCGTCCGTGATGAACACCGTCATGCCCGGGCGCTGGCGCCCAATCGGCCAGACCAGCTTTTCGTAGTTCGTCACACCACCGGCCGGAAGGGATTGCAGGCGGGCAAACAGCCCCGCGGCGGCGCGCCGACCGCGATAGGGCGCGCCACCCGACGTGGGTCCGTCGGCAAAGACCGTCAGTCGCACCCGGTCGAGCGCCGCCAGTGCGACGTAGGCGATGGCGGCCGCCAGCCGCCTCGCCGTCTCGGCTTTGTTCGGTTTTCCCCAGTCCATGGACCCGCTGAGGTCGACGAACAGGCTCAGGGGCAGCTCTTCTTCGGCGACGAACAGCCGCAGCATGAATCGATCGAGACGCGCATAGGCGTTCCAGTCGATGAGACGGAAGTCATCGCCAGGCGTGTAATTGCGAAAGTCCGCGAACTCGACGGACTGACCGCGCCGGCGTGAACGCCGTTCGCCGCCCATCTGCCCGCTGACGGCGCGCCGGACCTGAAGCGCCAGGCTTTCGAGCCGGCGGAGCAGGGCGGGCTCCAGCAGAGCGGCCGCCATGTTACGCCTTGGCGGGTTCCTTGACGGTGTGCTCCAGGATCTCGCTGATGAGACGATCGGCGGTCATGCCGTCGGCCTCGGCCTCGAACTGCAGAAAAATCCTGTGGCGTAACGCCGGCTGCGCGACGGCGCTGAGATCGTCGAAGGCGACGTTGTAACGGCCCTCCAGCAGCGCGCGCACCTTGGCGCCAAGCACCATCGTCTGCAAGCCGCGCGGGCTCGCGCCCCAGCGGACGTAGCGGCGCACGCTGTCGAGCTCAGTGCGATCCGGATGTGTCGCGCCGATCAAGCGAGCGGCATAGAGCAGCACGTGCTCCGCGATCGGCACCTCGCGGGCGACGCGCTGCGCCACCAGTACGGTTTCGGCGTCCGCGACTGGACGAAGCTGGGGCGTCGATTCACCGGTGGTGCGCCGCGCAATCTCGAGCAAGTCGCGCTCGCTGGGGAAGGGCACCAGGACTTTGAAGAAAAATCGATCCAGCTGCGCCTCAGGTAGCGGGTAGGTACCTTCGAGTTCGATCGGGTTTTGCGTGGCGAGGACGAAGAACGGCGACGGCAGGGGCCGGGTCTGCGTGCCAACCGTGACGGTGCGCTCCTGCATCGCTTCGAGCAGCGCGCTCTGCGTCTTGGGCGTGGCCCGGTTGATCTCGTCGGCAAGCACGAGATTGGCGAAGATGGGTCCGGCCTGGTAATGGAACTCGCGCCGGCCGGCCTCGTCGCCGATGACGTTCGTGCCGACAATGTCGGCGGGCATCAGGTCGGGGGTGAACTGGATCCGGGAGAAGCTCATCGACAGGGCCTGGCCGAGCGAACGGACCAATACCGTCTTCCCGAGCCCGGGCACGCCTTCGAGGAGCACGTGTCCTCCGGCGATCAGGGCGATGACCGTGTCGCGGACCAGCGCCTGCTGTCCGACGATGAGACGGGCAAGCTCCGTCTCGAGCGATTGGGCCAGCTCGGTGACTTTGGCGGCGTCGACGCGCGGTTCTTCGGCGATCATGATCCTCCCTCGAGCAGCGAAGGCGGGTTATTTCGGGCCGACCGCACTCTGCTCACCGAGTTGCGAGAAATACTGTCGGACGAGGTCGCGTTCACTGCCGGGGATGAGGCTCCGGTCCGTGGCGTCGAGTGCCGCCTGCTGGTACGCCTGGATCACCTGGCTGTAGGGACTCAGGGGCACATCCTGTCCCGGTCCCAGGGGCGTCGGATCATTCTGCGACTGACCGGGCACGGGCTGGCCCGGCACATAGACCCGCTCGGTGCTCGCGGCTGCCGAACCGCTGCCGGTTCCCGAGCCGTTCGAGCCGGTGCCGCCGGTACCGCCGCTACCCGTACCGGTGCCGGTGCCAGTGCCGGTCCCCGTGCCCGTGCCCGTGCCGGTACCCGTACCGGTCCCCGTGCCCGTGCCAGTCCCGCTGCCACTTGCGCCGGCGCTGGCGCCCGCACCGGGACTCGCGCCCGGCGATGCGCTGGCGCCGGCGTTCGCCTGCGCCCCCTGGCCTTTCGCGTCGCGATCCGCCTGGCTGGCGAGCTCCTGGCGAGCGGCCTCCAGCCCATTGATCGCCGAGGCGACCGCCTGGTCGGTGTTTTGCTGCTGTTGCAGTGAGTCAAGTTGGCTCGCCACGTCGTTGAGCGACTGCGCGGCCGCGCTCGTATCGCCGTTCTTCAGCGAGGACGACGCCTTGCTGAGCGAGTCGCGCATCTGGCTGTTCTGGGCCTGCTGCGACGCCTTCGCCAGCGCTTTGGCCAGTTCCTCGCGGTCCTTGGGCGACATGTTCTGCAGCTGCGAGGCGAGGTCGCGCACGGCCTGCGCCCCCTTCGCCGGGCTGCTGCTGATCGCCTGGGCGGCGGTCCGACCCGCCGACGTTCCACTGAGGGCGTTGGCGAGGTTCTGCGCGCTGCTGGTCAGGGCCGGCGTGCCCGGATCGGTCAGTGTCCGGAGTTGCTGCTCAGCGGGCGTGATCGATTCGAGGGCCTTGCGCGGGCTGTCCGCCTGTCGAATCTTGGCCGCGGCATCCTGCAGGATCTTCTGCAGCTGTGGGTCCACCGGCGTCGGTTTCGTGCTGTCGGCGATTTTTTTCTGCGCGTTCTGTATCGCTTTGGTGGCGCGCGCCTGGCTGACGCGATCGGCTTGGCGTTGCGCCAGGACCTGGTCCATCGGATTGGGCAGCAGCGCGAGCGCCAGCGAAAAGATCGCGAGAACGGCGACCAGGGAGGCTTCGCCGCGGTTCACGCGGACCGGGAACGCCGTCGCGAGGCGGGCGCTCGCGGCCTGCTGGAGCGCATCGCGCCGTTGAACGTCGTCCATCGGGCCAGACTGGGTTCGCCGCTCCCAGGCCGTGGAGAGTCGCTCCTTGAGGCCGAGCCGAAAATCCGCGAGCCGCATCAGGACCGCCGCGCTCGGCCGCCGGATCAGCCACGCAAGAGCCGCGATCGCCAGCACGACCGGGATGCCGACGGCGGCCACCAGCGGGCGCCCCTCAAACGGGGTGAGTCGGGCGATGATCAGCACCAGGGCGATCCAGGCGAGGGCCGCCACCAGCGCGTGCACGGCATAGCGCGCGGCCCGAGCGCGGGCCGCCGCCCGGCCGAGTTCGCGGATGATCGCGTCGAGTGAGTTCATGTCGTTGGCGGCGCCGTCGCACGCCTCCGCCACGGCAGGTGCCGAATTGGGGACAGCAGCAGGGCGCCGAGGATGAGGGCGATGACGCAGATCGCGAGCTGCATCGTCACCGTCGCCTGCCAGTACTGCCAGCCGCTAAAGAGCCCGCTCGGGATGGTCGTCCCCCCGCCTTGCCCCGAGATGTACGGTCGTGCGACGATCTGGCTCTTCCCAACCGGCCCATTAGGAACCGCGTAGCAGCTCTGGACACCGCCAGGGGTGCTGGAGCACGCCATCCCGCCGCCGCCGGTGGCAAAACCCATGCCGTTTCGGACACCGAAATTGGTGATGGGCCCGTTCGTGCCGATCGTAATGAGGGGGATGAACGGGCTGAGATAGGTCACCGCCGGGGGAGCCGGCGCGGCCGTCGCCTTCGAGTAGTCGATGTCGGTCGGGAAGAGCAGCCCGTAGAGCAGGCTGCCGGCCAGCAGGACGAACGCCGCGCCGTACGCCGAGACGGTCGCCGGCAGCGTGCGCTGAAACGCCGTCGAGCAGGCGATCCCGATGATGCCGAGCGTCAACGCGCTGACGGCCGTGACGAGGAAGGCCGCGGCCACCTGGTCGAGCTCGATGCCGCCGAATAGGAACACGAGACTAAAAATCGGCACCGACAACAGCAAGAGCAAGAGCACGAACGACATCGATGCGAGCAGCTTGCCCCACAGGATCGAGAAGGCCGGCAGCTTGGTGACGAACAGCAGATCGATCGTCTGTCGTTCGCGTTCGCTACTGATCGCGCCCGCCGTTAGCGCCGGCGTGATGAAGGCGAGCAGGACCATCTGGAAAAGCACCAGATAGAGAAACAGACCCTGGCCATAGTTGGCGGCCTGTCCGCCGTTGAACGCACTACGGGCGTTGGACGCCATCGAGGAAAAGATCGCCCAGCCCAGGCCACCCAGCAGCAAGACGTAGACCGTCATGGCGAGCGGCGAACGCCAGGTGCGCATCCGGGAGCGATACTCCTTGGCGACGATCGGATTCCACAGTGCGGTGACGACCGGGTTCATTGCGCGTCCTCCGTGGCCCTCATGAAGGCATCTTCGAGACCGCCGTCGAGCTGACTGAAACCCGAGACCTTGATGCCCGCTGCCGTCAGGGTCTGCAAAATGGCGGCCGCCGTTGCGTCGTCACCCTCATACTCGGCCTCGATCGCGCCATTTAGCGTGGTGACGGCGTGGATCATGGGCAACGGCCTGAGCACCGCGGCGGCCTCTTCTCGTTGACCGAGGACCGTGATGCGCAACCGCCGGCCGCTGGTCAGCTGCCGGATGACGTCTTGCACCGGCCCGGTCGCTCGCATCCGACCCTGATCGATGATGCCGACCATGGTGCACAGTTCGGTCAGCTCCGGGAGGATGTGGCTCGAGATCACGATCGTCTTGCCCATTTTTTGCAGTTCCTTCAGGATCTCGCGCATCTCGACCCGCGCGCGCGGATCGAGTCCCGAGGCAGGCTCGTCAAGTAACAACACGGCGGGGTCGTGCACCAGCGCCCGTGCCAGGCAGAGCCGCTGCTTCAGGCCGCGAGACAGCGTGTCCACGGCCTGGTCGCGACGGTCCGTTAACCCGACGAGCTCGAGCAGGTCGTCGGCGATCTTCTTGCGACGCGCCTTGGGCTGCCGGTAGCAGGCGGCGTAGAAATCCAGGTACTCGGCAGCGGTGAGCTGATCGTAGACACCGAAGAAGTCCGGCATGTAACCGAGGCGTTCGTGGACAATGTCCGGCTGACGGCTCACGTCGGCGCCGTCGACAAAGGCGCGACCGGTGGTCGGTTCCAGCAGCGCTGCCAGGATGCGCAGCGTGGTCGTCTTCCCTGCGCCGTTCGGTCCGACGAAGCCGAAGATTTCCCCTTTCGGCACTTCGAATGAAACGGCGTCCAGCGCGGTCCGCTGCCCGTAGACTTTGGTGAGCCGCTCGACCGATATCACTGGACTGTCCCTGAGAGCGTAATGGTGCCCGTGGCGAAGGCGCCGCTGTTGCTGAGCCGCAGTCGGATCAGCCCACTATCGGGATTGACGGCGCTGTCGGGCAGGCTGGTCGTGCCGTTCTCCTGGTATGCCACGTCGGTCCAGGCCGACCGGGACCAGTCCCATGCCTGGCCCTGGACCGCCGCCGTGGACCCCGTCCCACCGCCCGGGGCGGGCATGAATTTGCCGCCATACGGGTTGGAGACCGTAAGTGAGACGCTCGTAAGGTGGCTGCCGGCGACCAGCGAGGGCGAAAGTTCGTAGGTCACGCTGCCGCTCTGCATCAGGAGCATGCCCGGCGGTCCTTGGCCTTGCGCGTCACCCACGACATCCACGATGCGGCCGCTCACCACACCGGCGGGCAACGAGCCGGTACCAATCTGGTCCAGCGGCAGCGACAGGGCGACCGCGGATTCGGCCGTCGATCGCGGATGGCTGCCGTTCACGGA
>DATNNA010000109.1:0-9785 GCA_035602075.1 Binatus sp. (SeqCode)
CCGTGGGTGCCGGAAAAGGGGTCGCTCGGGGCCAGCGGCGACCTCGCCCCATCGGCGCACGTCGGCCTGGTGCTGATCGGCGAGGGAGACGTTTTGAAAGACGGCGAACGGCGCAGCGGCGCCGAAGCACTCCGCGCCGCCGGCCTACAGCCCGTCGAGCTGCACGCCAAGGACGCGCTCAGCGTGCTCAACGGCACGCATTTCATGGCTGGCGCGGCCAGTCTCGTGCTACAGGATGCGCAGCGACTCCTCTTGACCGCGGACGTCGTGGCCGCGCTTAGCGTTGAGGCCCTGCGGGGCTCGCGCACCGCCTTCGATCCGCGCATCCACGCCGCGCGGCCGCATCCGGGCCAGGTGGCGTCGGCCGCCCGCATCTTTGCTCTGACCGAAGGCAGCGGGATCGCCGAATCGCACGTCCTCTGCGACCGCGTTCAGGACGCCTACTCCCTGCGCTGCGCCGCCCAGGTGCACGGCGCCTGCCACGACGCGGTCGATTACCTCGGCCGCGTGCTGGCGGTCGAGCTCAATGCGGGCACCGACAATCCGCTGGTCTTCGCCGACGACGAGGCCGTGCTCTCCGGGGGGAACTTCCACGGCGAGCCGCTGGCGCTCGCGCTCGACACGGCGAGCATCGGCCTCAGCGAGCTCGGCAGTATCTCCGAGCGGCGCCTGTTCCGGATGCTCACCGGTTTCCTCTCCGAGCTGCCCCCGTTCCTCACACGTCATTCCGGCCTCGACTCGGGCTACATGCTCCTCCAGTACACCGCCGCCGCGCTGGCAACAGACAATCAACTGCTCGCGACGCCGGCGAGTGTCCATTCGCTGCCGACCTCGGCGGACCAGGAAGATCACAACAGCATGGGCTGGCACAGCGCCCAGCGCGCGCGCCAGGTCGCGACCAACGTCGAGGCCATCCTCGCGCTCGAGGCGCTCGGCGCCGCGCAGGGCATCGACCTGCTGGCGCCGCTGAAGCCCGGGCGCCTCACGGGCGAGGCACAGGCGGCGATCCGCGAGAAGGTCCCGCCGCTCGACCACGACCGGGTGCTCGAGCCGGAGATCCAGGCCGCCATCGAGTTAGTGCACAGCGGCCGCCTTGCTGCCATTGCCCCTCCCCCGCTCGCGGGGGAGGGCAGGGTGGGGGCTCGTTGATCTCCGCACCGATTCGCGCTGCCCGCGGCACCCAGCTCAGCACCCGAGGTTGGCAGCAGGAGGCGGCGCTGCGGATGCTCTGCAACAATCTCGACCCGGAGGTCGCCGAGCGCCCGGAAGACCTGGTCGTCTACGGCGGCACCGGCAAGGCGGCCCGCGACTGGCCATCCTTCCATGCGATCGTCGCGGCCCTGAAGCGGCTCAAGGACGACGAGACGCTGCTGGTCCAGTCCGGGAAAGCGGTGGGCATCTTTCGAACCCACGAGTACGCCCCGCGCGTGCTGCTGGCGAACAGCTTGCTGGTGCCGCGCTGGGCCACCTGGGAACACTTCTGGGAGCTGGAGCGGCTCGGCCTGATCATGTACGGGCAAATGACCGCCGGCAGCTGGATCTACATCGGCAGCCAGGGCATCCTGCAGGGAACCTACGAGACCTTCGGCGCGCTGGCCGCGAAGCGCTTCGATGGCACGTTACGCGGCCGCATTGTGCTGACTAGCGGGCTCGGGGGCATGGGCGGCGCCCAGCCGCTGGCCGTGAGGATGCACGAGGGCATCGCGCTCTGCGTCGAGGTGGACGCCACCCACATTGAGCGCCGGTTGAAGACGGGTTACCTCGATAAAGCGACGGCAAAGCTCGATGAGGCGGTCGCATGGGCGGAAGATGCCCGTAAGACGAAGTCATCGATATCGATCGGCGTGGTCGGTAACGCCGCCGAGGTTTACCCGGAACTCCTGCGTCGCGGGTTCGAGCCCGATGCCGTCACCGACCAGACGTCGGCCCATGACCCGTTGCGCGGTTACATCCCGGCGCCGCTCAGCGTCGACGAGGCGGCCGAATTGCGAGCGCTCGATCCGCAGGAATACCTCGAGATGGTGAAGCACTCCGTCCGCGAACACATCACGGCGATGCTCGGTTTCCAGCGGCGCGGCGCGGAGACCTTCGACTATGGCAACAATCTGCGAGGTCTCGCACTCGAGGCGGGCGTCACGAACGCCTTCGACATCCCGGGCTTCGTGCCCGCCTACATCCGACCGCTGTTTTCCGAGGGGAAGGGCCCCTTCCGCTGGGTGGCACTCAGCGGCGAGGCGGAGGACATCTATCGCACCGACCGCGCGGTCATGGACACGCTGCCCGACAACGAGCATCTCCACCGCTGGTTGCGCCTGGCGCGAGAACGCGTCCAGTTTCAGGGCTTGCCGGCCCGGATCTGCTGGCTCGGCTACGGGGAGCGCGCCAAAGTCGGCCTGCGCTTCAACGAGATGGTGAAATCCGGCGAGCTTGCGGCGCCGATCGTGATCGGGCGCGATCACCTCGACGCGGGCTCGGTGGCGTCACCCTATCGCGAGACGGAAGCCATGCGCGACGGTAGCGATGCGATCGCGGACTGGCCGATCCTCAACGCGCTGGTGAACACGGCGGCCGGCGCGAGCTGGGTCTCGGTGCATCACGGCGGCGGCGTCGGCATGGGCAACTCCATTCACGCGGGCATGGTGGTCGTCGCCGACGGGACGAAGGCGATGGCCGATCGCTTGGAGCGCGTTCTCACGACCGACCCGGGGATGGGGGTCATCCGACACGCGGACGCCGGCTACGAGACGGCGGTCGAGTTCGCCGCCGAGCACCGGATCGACCGGGCGACGTGATCGGCTTGACGCAGCGCCGTTGATTCGCGCCGACTTCGCGCTGCGGCACGCGGGTCAGCTCGCCACCATGGTGCCGTCGAAGGATGACCCGCTCGGCCGGATCCGAGACGGTGCCCTGGCCGCGCGCGAGGGGCGCGTGGTCTGGATCGGCGAAGACCACGACCTCGAGTCACAGGTTGCGCTCGACGGCGACCTGCTCGATGCGGCCGGCGCCTGCGTCATCCCGGGTTTGGTCGATGCCCACACCCACCCGGTCTTTGCCGGCTCGCGTGCCGACGAGTTCGCGGAGCGGGTGAGCGGCGTCGCCTACCGGGCGCAGCAGTCGGGCGATCGTGGGATTGCCCGTACCATCCGGGCGACCCGGGAGGCCGATGGCGCGACCCTGCTCGATCTGGCGGAGGCGCGCGCCGACCGCTTCCTCGCGAACGGCACAACAACGATCGAGGCCAAGACCGGATACGGACTCGATGTCGACAACGAGGCGAAGTCGCTCGACGTGTTGCGCCAGCTCGCAGCGCGGAGCCCACTTCGGTTGGTCCCGACGTTCCTCGGGGCTCACGTCGTTCCCCCCGGCATCGCTCGCGACGCCTATGTTCGCTCGGTCATGGACGAGATGCTGCCCGCGTTCAAGCCGTGGGCGGTCTTCTTCGATGTCTGGTGCGAGGCCCCGGCATTCACGCCCGCCGAGACGCGTGCCCTGCTCGGCCGGGCGAAGGCGATCGGATACAAGCTCCGGGTCCACGCGGCGCAGCTGGCCGCGGGCGAGGGACCGGACATCGCCGCCGAGCTGGGGGCAAGCAGCGCCGACCATCTCGAGTTCGCCACACCGGCGCAGATCAAGGCGCTCGCGAAGGCGGGCACCGTCGCCGTGCTCTGTCCGGCGGCCAACTTCACCACTCACGGACCTCGCCCAGCGATCGAGGCGATGCGCGAGGCGAACCTGCGGATCGCGATCGCCTCCGATCTCAACCCCGGCACCAGTAATTCGGAAAGCCTACCAATGGCGATGAGCCTCGCCTGCCTGCAATGGGGGATGACCCCAGTAGAGGTCTTGTCCGGCGCGACGGTGCAGGCGGCGCATTCGTTGAAGCTCGAGGGCCTCGCCGGCTGCTTGCGACCTGGAAGTTTTGCGGACTGCGTCGTCGTCGACGCCGAAAGCCCGGAAGCCATTCCCTACTATGTCGGCGTGAATCGCGTCATGCGGACGGTCGTGGGAGGTGCGGTCTGGGAGCCCTTGTAGAGTGCGTCCCGAATTTCTCTGAAGGCCGGCGACTGGATGTCATTACCGCCATCGCCGATGCGATCAGAGAGGCGGGCGCGCGGGTAATCGACGTCCAGGCTGACGCCGCCCACAACCGGATGGTGGTCACCTTCGTAGCCGAGCCCGCGCTGGCGGTCGATGCGGCGATGGCCGGCGCCACCGTCGCGACGGAACGCATCGACCTGCGCCGACACCGCGGCGAGCATCCGCGAATGGGCGCGATCGATGTCGTCCCCTTTGTCCCGTTTGCCGACCTTCCGATGAGCCTCTGTGTCGACCTGGCTCATGCCTTCGGGGCGCGCCTCTGGAAGGAGCTCCATGTCCCCGTGTACTACTACGGCGAGGCCGCCCGCCGCGTCGAGCGTCGCGAGCTGGAGAAGGTTCGGCGCGGCGGCTTCGAGGACCTGGTCAGTCACATCACGGACCCCGACCGCGCGCCGGACGAGGGCCCGCCGGAGGTCAATCCCAGCGCCGGCGCCACCGCCGTCGGCGCCCGCATCCCGCTGATCGCCTACAACGTCAACCTCAAGACCGCGGACCTGCAGGTCGCGAAGGACATCGCGAAAACGATTCGCTCTTCCTCCGGTGGTTTGCCGAACGTCAAGGCGCTCGGCTTCGAGCTGGCGGACCGCGGCCTCGTCCAGGTGTCGATGAACCTGACCGATTATCGCGTCACCAACATCTGGAAAGTCTTCAGCGTGATCCGCGACGAGGCGAAGCGCCGCGGCGTCGAGGTCGACTCCTCGGAGATCGTCGGTACGATCCCACTGGACGCCGCCGTTGGCGTCATCAAGGAAGCCGTCATCGAGCCCGCGTTTCGCATGGACCAGATCCTCGAGAAGCGGGTGTGGGCTGAGGAGTGACTACCGTCAAAGATCAGATGGTGGGCGACTACCTGCAAGCGCTGGCGTCGACGGCCGCCGTACCCGGCGGCGGGAGCGCGGCCGCGCTAGCGGCGGCCATGGGTGCGGCGCTGGTGAGCATGGTGGCGAAACTCAGCGCCAAGAAAGCCAGGGCGGTCGAGGACCGCGAGGTCCTCACCGGCCTCGTGCCGGAATTCGACCAGCTCGCCGCGCGCTTGCTGGAGCTGAGCCAGGACGACATCGACGCCTATCGCGCCGTGATCGACGCTCGAAAATCCGGCGCGCAGGGTGAGGTGCTGGGACGAGCCTACGAGCGGGCGGCCGAGGTGCCGCTCAAGGCCGCTTCGGCGGCGGCGCGAGGCCTGGCACTGGTGCCCGAGGTCAGCAAGCGAGCCTGGGAGATGACGGCCTCGGACCTGGCGGTCGGCAGCGAGCTGCTGGAAACGGGCTTTGCCGGCGCGCTGGGGAATGTCGCCATCAACCTCCCCGAGCTGCAGGGTGACGCCGCGGCGCGCATCGAGCGCGCCTACCTCGAGCTACGCAGCCTGAAAGCGCAGTAAGCTGGCGCAAGGAATTTTTCGGGGGTGACGTGATGGGAAAGAGACCGACGATGCAGACGGTTGCACTCGTCTTCGGCGCCATTTACCTCGCTGTCGGCATTATTGGGTTCCTGCCGTTTCTGGGCGGCTCGGTAACCATGACCAATAGCAAGCTCCTCGGGCTCTTCAACATCAACCTGCTGCACAACCTCGTCCATGTTGTGATCGGCATCGCCGGCCTTGCCGCCGCCGCCAGTCTCGCGAACTCAAGGCGGTTCTGCCAGGTCGTGGGCGTTGTCTTGTTGCTGCTCGGGGTGCTCGGTGTCTTTGTCGCCAATCCGCTTGGACTCCTCTACATCGGCCAGCTCGACATCCCTCTCCACCTGGTAACCGGTGCGGTGCTCGCCTATTTCGGCTTCGCGGCTCCAGTCTCGACTCGGAGCGCGTAGAGCAAGCTACCCCTGCTTCCGAAGGGTCCTGCCAGCCCCTAGCGCCGATACACTCACGTCATGGCGGCGCAGTTTCCTTCCTTCGAGAGCCGAACGGTCACGATCGACGGCGTGAACATTCACTACGTCTGCGGTGGCAGCGGCCCCCCACTGGTGCTCGTTCACGGCCTCGGCAGCTCGGCCGCGGTCGAGTTTTATTACAACCTCGAGCCGCTCGCCGCGCATCATCGGGTGCTGGCCATCGACCTGCCCGGCTTCGGCAAGTCCGACAAGCCCATGCTCGAGTACACGATCGACCTCTTCGTCAAGGCGGTTCGGGATCTGATGGCATCCGAAGGCCTCGAGCGGGCGGCGGTCATGGGCGTGTCGATGGGTGGGCGGGTGGCGTTGGGCCTCGCCCTCGAATCACCAAAGCTGGTCGAGCGACTCGTGCTGGTCGATGCGCTCGGGGTCGGCCCGCCGCGGCGCGTGCTCGCCTACCGTGTCCTGCTGACGAAGGGTCTCGGAGAGCTGACCCTCCGCGGAACGGCGCGGGCCTTGCGACGGATGAATCCCGCGACCATCCGCCGATTCTGGGGTTGGTATCTTCGTCGGCCCGAACGGGTCGAGACCACCTGGAGCGACGAGCGAATCGCCAACCACGGCACGCTCCTGTCGACGCCGGAGTATCGCGCCGCGTACCTCTCTGCCCTCCGCTCGATCGCCGGGATGAGACAGCTGCGGGGCGGCATTGGCGTCGAGGAACGGCTCTCCGAGCTGCGCATGCCGACGCTGTTGATCTGGGGTCGGCACGACCACATCTTCCCGGCGAGTCACGCCGAGTCGGCCAAGGACAAGCTTCGTCGCGGAAAGGTCGTTATCTTCGAAGACAGTGGACACACCCCACAGATGGAAGAGCCGGAGCGGTTCAACCGGCTGGTGCTCGACTTCCTTACCGAGCCGGCGAGCCGGTCGGGTGAGGGTGTCGCGTAGGATGGTCGATCCATGTCGATAACCGAGCTGAAGCCGAAGCGTCGTGCGGATCTGCGGAACGTCGCTATCATCGCGCACGTCGATCACGGCAAGACCACGCTGGTCGACGCGCTGCTGAAGCAGTCGCACGTGTTCGCCGCCCACGAGCAGGTGGGTGAGCTGATCATGGATTCCAACGTGTTGGAGCGAGAGAAGGGCATTACGATCCTCGCCAAGAACACCTCGATTCGATACCACGGCGTCAAGATCAACATCATCGACACGCCCGGCCATGCCGACTTCGGTGGCGAGGTCGAGCGGGTTCTGGGCATGGCGGAGGGCTGCCTGCTGCTGGTCGACGCGCTCGAAGGCCCGATGCCGCAGACCCGCGTCGTGCTCCGGCAGGCCCTCGAGCTCGGCCTGATGCCAATCATCGTCGTGAACAAGATCGACCGCGTCAACGCGCGGCCCGCCGAGACCGTCGAGGCGACCCATGACCTGCTCCTCGAACTGGCCAGGAATGCCGATCAGCTCAGTGCCCCTGTCATCTATACGAACGCCCGCACGGGAACGGCGACGGTCGACCTGCGCCACCCAGGCACGACCCTCGAGCCGCTGCTCGATGCACTGCTGACCTACATTCCGCCGCCGTTGGGCGACGCGGACGGTCCGCTGCAACTGCTCGTCAGCAACCTGGATCACGACAATCACATCGGCCGGCTGGCTATTGGGCGGATCACGCGCGGCACTCTCCGACCAGGCCAGGACGTGGTCCGCATCAGTGAGGCCGGCATCGGCCAGCGCCAGCGGATCACGACGTTGCTGACCGTCGAGGCACTGCAGCGGCGCCCTGCCGAGTCCGCCTCGGCAGGCGAGATCGTCTACATCGCGGGCCTCCCCGATATCGCGGTGGGCGATACGGTGGCGGATGCCGAACATCCAGAAGCCTTGCCGCGGCTGGAGGTCAGCGAGCCGACGCTGCGCATGCAGTTCTCCGTCAACCAGTCGCCGTTCGCCGGCCGCGAGGCGACCACCAGCAGCACCTCGCGACAGCTCCGGGCCCGGCTAGAGCGCGAACTGCAGACCAACGTGGCGCTCAAGGTCGCCGACGGGGCGACCGCCGACATCTTCGAGGTCAGCGGCCGCGGCGAGTTGCACCTCGCGATCCTGATCGAGACCATGCGCCGCGAGGGCTATGAGTTCGAGGTCTCGCGCCCCGCCGTCATCACCCGCGAGATCAACGGGGAACGGCACGAGCCAGTCGAGGAGTGCATCATCGACTGCAGCCTCGACGCCGTGGGCGCCATCACCGAGGCTCTGGGCTCGCGGGGCGCGCAGTTGCAGACGATGCGCACCGACGCCGGCAGCGGAGCCCGGCTTACTTACATGGCGCCAACCCGGGCGCTGATCGGCCTGCGCAGCCTGATCCTGACGCTGACACGAGGGACCGGTGTGATGTCCACCCGACTGGTTCGGTGGGAGAAATGGCGCGCCTTGCCGCCGAGGACGCGCAACGGGGTACTGACGGCGAGCCAGACCGGCATGGCCGTTGCCTATGGGTTACAGGGCGTGCAGGAGCGCGGTCAGCCCTTCATCGGCCCCGGGACGCAGGTCTACGAAGGCATGATCATCGGTCTCAACCGGCGCGGCGGCGACATCGACGTCAACGCCACCAAGCAGAAGCAAAAGACGAACATGCGGGCCTCGACGGAGGATGCGACCGTCAAGCTGGTGCCGCCGCGGCAGATGTCGCTCGAGGAGTGCCTCGACTTCATCGAGGACGACGAGCTGGTCGAGGTGACGCCCAAGGGCATCCGGATGCGCAAGCGCGTCCTGAGCGCGGGCGACCGCATCAAGCTGCGCAAGCGCGAACTCGCCAGCTAGCTCGGCAGAATGATTGCCAGGCTGGCGGTCGCCGTATCGGCGATTGTCGCCGCCGTCGCTGGAGCCGAGTTGCTGCACTGGCGTGCCTCAAGGTCGGCCCCGGCCATCGTCGCGCCGCCGAGCGGATCCTGTGGAATCGTTGTTCTCGGGTTTCCTTCGAGGCGGAATGGACGCCTGCACCCAATCCAGCGGTGGCGCACCGAGATCGGGGCGCGATCACTCGCTTCGGTCGCTAATGGATTCGTGGTCTTCACCGGAGGTTCGTTTCGCGGACGGGTCTCGGAGGCCGAAACCATGGCTGCCTACGCTTCGCGCCTGGGGATACCAGGCGACCAGATCGGTCTCGAGACGACGTCCAGAAGCACCTGGGAAAACGTGAGTTTGGCCCTACCGATGGTTGAGACGTACGATTCGATTGCGATCGCGTCCGATCCTATGCATGCGGCACGTGCACGTCGCTATGCCCTGCAGCAACGGCCAGACCTTCGCGGCCGCCTAGTGTTCGCTGAGAACTATCGCTTTATGGAGCGCTGGTGGCTAAAAGTTCCGACCGCCGCGTACGAGCTGCGGTTTTGGCGCGGACTTACGTCAACGGGTGGCCCAGCCGGGCGGCGTAGTAGGCGAGCACCCACTGGAAGAGCAAAACAAGCCCCCATATAAGTAGGATGGCCCCGGCCAGTCCGAGGGCCGCCGGCCAGAGCCGCTTGAGCCGGTAGCGCGCGAACTCGGGAAACGTCGCCCAGAATGTGGTGGAGAAGAGCGCATCGCGACGGCCCTGCCGAAGCGCGATTCGAAGCAGGACGAAGCCGGCGAGGGAGAGCGCTAAGGCTACGATCAGCATCAGGCTAGTAGGGGCATATGTTGTGGCCAGCGCTGTCGGAAAACCCTACCGGCTGTGGTAAACTGCTTGACAGGCTCCATCCTACGGCATACGATGTGGGCCGCTCTCCACCCCGTCCCACCCCATCCCATTCCCACCCTACGGAGGTTTCATCGATGGCCCGATCGACCCAAAAAACGTCAACCGAGCGACCCAACGTGACTGC
>DATNNA010000110.1:0-2248 GCA_035602075.1 Binatus sp. (SeqCode)
GTGATCGACCTTCGGCGTGTCTTCCTCTCGCACGGCATTGCCGAATTGCCACCGATGCGTCTCGACCAGAAGGCCTGGACCTTCGAGATCACCGTGCCGCTGGCGCGAGTGGGCGCGCGCACCTTGAAGATCTCGCAGGCCGGTCCCGGTCACGGGCTGATCTCGGTCACGGGTCAATCGCTGACGCCGCAGGTCGGCGCCGCGGTGATGGCCCAGGTTCGGCACGTCCTCAGCCTCGACGTTGACCTGACGCCGTTTTACGCCGTGGCCGCCGAGGATCCCGATCTCGCCTGGGTCCTCACCGGAGCGGGCAGGATGGTCCGCAGTCCGACCGTGTTCGAAGACGTCGTCAAGACGATCTGCACCACGAACACCTCCTGGGGCGGGACTACCCGGATGGTGAATGCGCTGGTGCAGCATCTGGGGGAAAAAGCGCCCGGGGCGCCAGCGGACAGTCCCTACGGGCGCGCCTTTCCGACACCAGCTGTGATGGCGGCCGCGCCTCCATCGTTCTATAAGAAGGTTGCTGGCGCCGGCTACCGAGGCCCGTACCTGAAGGCGCTCGCCACCAGCGTGGCCCGGGGTCGGGTCGATCTCGAGGCGCTCGCGGCCGCGTCGCGCAACGATTTCCCGGACGACGAGGTGGCCGCCAGGCTCCAAGCGTTGCCCGGGGTCGGGCCCTATGCGGCGGCGCACATCATGCTGATGCTGGGGCGGTACGACCGGCTCATCCTCGATTCGTGGACTCGGCCGACCTACGCGCGTCTGCTCGGGCGGAAGCGCCCGGTCAGCGACCGGACGATCGAGCGCCGCTTCAAGCGGTACGGCCCCTACGCCGGGTTGGCCTTTTGGCTTTTTCTGACTCGAGATTGGCCGTCGGACGAGGCTCCGTGAGATCCTTGGGTACAACCATGATCATGGCGGAGCTTCGGGTGTTGATCGTCTCGGCGAACCCGCTGGCTCGCAGCGGACTGGCGGTGCTGGTCGAAGGCATGACCGGCATGAAAATCATCGGTGCGACCGGTATCGCCGAGGCCGCATCGCTTGCAGGGCAACTGCTTCCCGATGCCGTGGTACTGGATGCGGGCGACGGCGAAGCCGAAGAGCTCGATGCGATCGCGCGGCTGGCCACCGCCCAACCGGGTCTGCCGATCGTCGCCCTGGCCAGCGACCACGGCGCGGTCTCGCAGGCGCTGACCTTCGGCGCATCCGCCTTGCTCCCCGCTGCAGTCGATGGCGAAACGCTCGCGGCCGCGTTGCGCGCCTCCGCGCGTGGGCTCATATCGATTGCGCGCGCCGACCTCAGCGGGCTGCTGCCGCAAGAGGAGCGGATCGAGCCCTCGCTCAGAGCACCGGCCGAAGCGCTCACACCGCGGGAGCTCGAGGTACTGCAGTGGATGGCGCGGGGGCTGACAAATCGACAGATCGCCCGACGCCTGGAGATCAGCGAGCACACGGTGAAATTCCATGCCGGTGCGGTCCTGGGAAAGCTGAATGCGCGCTCGCGCGCCGAAGCCGTCGCCCGAGCCATCGGGCTGGGCTGGATCTTGGTCTAGCGCGCCTTACGTCAATTTGCCGTCGGCTGAACCGGTGTGACGCGTGGCGCACCTGACAAAGCCTCCGTCGATCTAGCGAACGGCCTCGCAGAAGGTAACGCCCTACACTAGGCTGACCGATATGGCATTGGACGCCGAAGGCTACGGTTATGGTTCCCACGAAGAAGGGCTCGAGCGGCTGGTGACCGACGCCCGGGTCCTCTCACCCGCCGGCATCGAGCGAGCGGCCTGGGGCTGGGACCGGCACGAGGATCCAGCCGCCATGCAGCGTTTCCGGGACGCCGAGCGAGCGGCACTCCGCATCCTTGAACAGACCAATCGTGACCAGGCATGGGATGACGCCAAGAAGCGGATCCTGGATCTCACCGAAGGCCGGACCTCGCTCGTTTCGTGGAAGGCTGAGCATGGCGACATTGGACACAAGGGCGAGCGCGCGTTACTCGGCGCCGCGCTGGCGATCCTGGCCCGCGACCGCCTGAGCCACGAGCAATACGTCACGCTGGTGCGACCGATGGCCGAGGCGCTCCCGTGGCTGCTGCCCGAGGCGCCGCCCGAACCACGCCGATGATGATCGCGCCGCGCATCGACGTGGCTTCCGCTAAAGCAAAGCTTGACGCCGGTCAGGCCGTGGGGCTCGATGTGACCAGCTCGTTGGTGTACCCGGCCGTGAGCCATCGAATCCCCGGGGCAAT
>DATNNA010000111.1:0-3746 GCA_035602075.1 Binatus sp. (SeqCode)
GAGCAGCGTGTGATCGATCACGGCTGCGAGCTCCGACCGCGTCCATCGCCGGCTCACTGGATTTCGTGCTCCTCCGTAACGAACAGTGCGGTGTGAGTCCCGTCGATGAAATTCGCCTCGTCCGCGGTCGACGCCCGCCACTCCGACGAGTGCTTGGCTGCCTCGAGTGCGGCCATGTCATCGAACCAGAGCTCAGCCATGCCGTCGAAATCGGGGGAAGTCATGTCCGGTGGCTGCGGAACCACATGGCTCTGGACGAGCCGCCGCAGCCCGGGAATCCGGCGTCCGATCGGACCATGGACGTCGCGCCAGTATCGCGAGAACTCCTCGAGCGTCATTCCAGGTCGCCGGGTTATGCAATAAACGAGCTTGATCACGGTCCGGTCACAATAGCCAACTCAGGGTTGACATTGCAAACGGCGGGCGCCCGTAAAGACGATGCAGCCGACGCTCACCGCCGAGCTCGCTGAACGATTCGGATCACCTTGCCCCTCCCGAGCACTCGAGCACGCGGAATATCGGGCTGCTCGTCCTACGCGGCTACCTGATCCTGGTTGCGGTCCTGGTCGCGGTGAAGTTCGCCCAGCTGGTCGGCGGTATCGGCCACTAGGCCCGCCTTTTCCCTTTCCCTTACCCTCCCCCACTCGCGGGGGAGGGTAGGGGTCGGGGGCACCTATCGGTCAGCCGCCGTTATTGTCGCCGTTGTCGTCACCGCTGACCGTGAAGTTGGCGCTCAGGCTGCCAACCTGGACGGTGTAGCCGCCGGATTCGACCCTCGGCCGACCGCTCGCCTCGATGTCGCCCGGTGTGACGGCGAGCACCGACACCGGGAATGACACGTGCACCGTCTGCGACTGGCCCGGATCGAGCGTCACGCGAGCGAAGCCCACGAGGCGCTGCGGTGGCACGACCACGTCGCTGATTGGCTGGTGAACGTAGACCGGCACGATGTCCGTTCCGGCGCGACTGCCGGTGTTGGTCACGGTGAAGGTCACGGTCTGCTTGCCGCCCGCCGAGACGGTTCCCTTGGTGGCGAGCCCGCTCGTGGTGAAGGTCGTGTAGGACAGGCCGAAGCCAAACCGGTAGAGCGGGTTGTAGCCGGAGCCCTGCCCGAAGCTGGTGGCCGGCAAGAGGTCGAAGAACTTCGGCTGGTCGCCCAGCGGCGAGGGCGCACCGCCGTTGAAGTCTCCGTCTGGTGCCGCCGCGTCGGAGGGCCAGCTCACGGGTAGCTTGCCGCTCGGATTGACCTTGCCGAAGATCACGTCGGCCACCGCGGCGCCGGCTTCCGTGCTCCCCTGGTAGGCCATGAGGATCGCGTTCGCGTTCTCGGCGTTCGATCCGAGCCCGATCGGACGGCCAGCGATGACGACGACGATCACCGGCTTGCCCGTCGCGCGCAGCGCGCTGATCAACGACTTCTGGTCTGCCGTCAGCTGCGGCGCCGGGTTGTCGCCCAGGCCTTCGGCATAGGCCTTCTCGCCAACGACGGCGACGATCGCATCAGCCGAGCTCGCGGCCGCGACCGCGGTGGCCTGGTCCGGCGCGTAGACGACGGCCGGATCCTGCGCCTTCAGCCCGTTGAGCACCGTGGTACCAGGCGGGATCTGGTTAGCCGGTCCCATGCAGCACACATGACCCGCGCCGAAGACACCCTGCCAGCTGACGCTCCAGCCACCCAGCTGATTGGTCATCGAGTCGGCGCTCGGTCCGGTGACGACCAGCTTGCTGCTCGTCGAAAGCGGCAGCGCGTTGTTCTGATTGCGCAGCAGCGTGATCGATTCGCGCGCGGCCTGCAGGGTAACGTCCCGACCCGCGGTAACCGCGGCGTCGGCCTTGCCGGCGTCGACAAAGGGATGATCGAAGAGCCCGAGCTTGAATTTCAGGGTCAGGATCCGCTGCACGGCCTCGTTGATCCGCGCCATCGAGATCGCCCCGGTTTGCACATCGTGAAGGATGGCGGCCTGGAACTGGTCGGCGTTGAAGGGCGTCATGCTCACGTCGACGCCGGCGTTGACGGCCTTGGCAATCGCACCGGCCAGATCGGGCGTCACGTGGTAGGTGCTGGCCAGCGCTCCGACATCGCCGAAGTCACTGATGACGACACCCTTGAAGCCGAGTCGTTGGCGCAGCTCGGTCGTCAGGAGAAAGTGCGACGCCGTGGCCGGAATTCCGTTGATCGATCCCGAGTCCACCATCACGGTACCGGCGCCAGCGTCGATGGCGCCCGCATACGACGGCAGGAAGACGTCCTGCAGGTAGCGGATCGGCAGCTGGGCCTCGGCCCGGTCGTGCCCGTTGATCGACTCGGAGTAGCCGGCGAAGTGCTTGACCGTGGCTGTCACACGAAGCGAGTCACCGCCGCCGGCATTCTGAAGCCCGGTCACGTTGGCGCCGCCCAGAGCCGCCGCCAGCACGGGCTGCTCCGCCCAAGTCTCGTAGGTGCGCCCCCACCGGTTGTCACGCGAGAGGTCCTGGACGGGTGCGAAGTCCCAGAGCCAGCCGGTCGCCACCAGCGCCCGGCCCGTGACCACGCCACCGGCCTGCGCTGCAGCCGGATCCCAGGTCGCGCCCATGCCGATCGATTGCGGAAAGAGGGGTGCCTGGAACGGATGCCCAAAACCGTGAACGGCGTCGACCCCGAAGAGGACCGGGAGGTGCAAACGCGAATGCTCGATCGCGAAATGCTGCATCGCGTTGTACTCGTTGGCCCAGTCCTTGCCGGTGTTCCCCGTCCCGCCGGAATGCGTGGTGTCGATCGGGATGTCCGTCCCACCGGCGAGGATCGTTCCAACGTTGTTGTCGATGAAAATCTTCTGCTCGCAGACCGGGTTTGGATCGTTGAAGCCACCCTGGCTGGTGCAGGCGTTGCTCGTATCGGTCACCTGCGTGACCTCGATCTGGTCCATCTGCCCGACCTTTTCGGCCAGCGTCATCCGCGACAGCAGGTCGTTGACACGGTTCGCCATCGACTGGTTGGCATCGAGATAGGCCGGCCCGTTGCTGGCGACTGCGGACGAGCCCAAGGCGACGCTGACCACCACGACCGCCAGCGTCGTTATCGCACCTAACCGCCTTGCGCGAACGCTTCGCGCAGGCAGGCTCAACAACAAATTGATGTTCTGCTTCATCTCGCGGCCTCCTCCTAGAACTTTTGCTCGCTCCTCGCGAGCCTTCCCCGTAAAAGCGAAAAAAGACTAGTCCGGCCGAGCTTTGCAGTCAATAGCGGGCACAGATATTGTGCCGGGAGTGGTATCGGGATTACGCATCGGTATCGGTGGCTTCAGCTATGGACCGGGGGCGGTTTTGTGGACGGGGTTTCGCAGCGGGAATCGTCTCTGGAGAAAGTAGAGGGTCGCCAGCGCCGCGATGACGGCGGCGACGATCGGCTGCCGGACCAACACGAAGACCCTGCCAACGCTGGAGACGGCGATCCAACTCGAGCCCACGATGTCGGCCGCCCTTGCACGCCAGGGGTCTTCGTATTGATTGTGATCCCCCTTCATCGCGAAGCCCGAGTCGGCTGAGCCGCGGGCGATTCGGTGGATCACCAGGTGACCGGCTCCCACCTGGCCCTCCGGTACGCGATAGGCGACGATCTCTCCAATGCCGTAGGACGCGCGCTGGTGTATGACGACGAGATCGCCCTCCTGGTAGGTCGGAGACATGCTGTTCCCATGGATGACGACGTAGGTGACGGGACCGCCGAACTGCACGGGGCGCAGCAACAGCACCCAAGCGATGAGGCC
>DATNNA010000112.1:0-14051 GCA_035602075.1 Binatus sp. (SeqCode)
AAGATCTTCCAGACCGGGTACTACCAGACGCTCCGGCTTCGCCCTTCGAGCGGACCGGATCTGGCGGCTGATGCGCGCGCGGCGATCGGCCGGGCGTGCGAGGCCTACGACTGGGCCAGCCGGATGCTCGGGAGCGAGAGCGTCCACAACCCGCTCGTGCTCGAGGCGGCGCGGCGCCTCATGGACGCGGGGGACGCCGCGCTCAAGCAGGTCGAGCCGGAGCCGTCGCCGATGCTGGACGCGCCTCGCGAAAATACCGCACCGTAGCGTCGAGGCCGGCGTCGAGCGCCGTCTTCGGCTTCCAGCCCAACAGCTTTTCGATTTTCCGAGCGTCCACCACCGAGCGCCGCTGCTCCCCTGGCAGGGGCGGCCCGTGCTCCTCCGGCTGGTTGCTGCCGGTGAGACGCTGCAGCACCTGGAAGATCGTCGTGATGTCGGTCTCGATGCCGGTGCCCACGTTGAAGGACCCGACCGCGTTCGAGGCGAGCACGCGAGCATTCGCTTCCGCCACGTCGCCCACATAAACGAAATCGCGAGTCTGCTTGCCGTCGCCGTTGATGCGGGCCTTCTCTCCGCTGAGCAGACGCCGCGCGAAGATCGCGACGACTCCGGCCTCGCCATGTGGATCCTGTCGCGGCCCGTAGACGTTGGCATAACGGAGGGCCGCGTAGGACAGCCCATGCATGGTGTGAAAGGTGCGCAGGTAGACCTCGGCGGCGAGTTTGGATGCGCCGTAGGGGGAGACCGGCAGTGTCGGATAGTCCTCCGGGGTGGGAATCACGTCGGCATCGCCGTAGAGCGCGCCCCCGGTCGACGCGAAGAGGAAGCGGCGGACGCCGTGATGCACACTGGCCTGCAGCAACGCCGCGGTTCCCAGCACGTTGACACCGGCGTCGAAGACCGGGTCTTCGACGGAGCGGCGAACGCTGGCCTGAGCCGCCTGGTGGACCACCGCCTCGGGCCGCTCGATCCGAAACAGTTCGTCGATCCAGGGCGAGTGCAGATCCATCTGGTAGAAGCGGGCGTTCGGTTGCAAATTTTCCACGTGCCCGTTCGATAGGTCGTCGAGGATGACGACGTCGTGGCCGTCCGCCAGCAGTCGGTCCGCGACATGCGAGCCGATGAAGCCCGCGCCTCCGGTAACGAGGACCTTCAACGCCGGTGACTCAGCAGGAAGACCACCAACCCGACGGCGATCAGGCTCCAGTAGCTGATCAGGCGGTCGAGGATCGCGACCGAGAGTGCCTGCGAGGCGGTCAGACCGAAGAAGACCAGCACGGCGATGATCCCGCCCTCCACCAGCACCAGCCCCCCGGGCAAAGCCGGGATGGTGGTGAGCAGGGAGGCAACCAGAGCGATGAACATGATCTGCGCGAGGCTCAGGGAGATGTGCAGCGGCAGCGCCTGGACCACCAGGAAGAGGCGGGCGGACTCCGCCATCCAGACGAGGACGGTGAGGCCGAGCAGGAGCGGAAGGCGGCCGGCAAACGCGCTGAGCAGTCCGTGCTTGAAGCGGGTGGCCCGCTCCCGAAGGCGCTCGGGAAGAAAGCGCGAGAGGCGGCCTTCGCTGTAGCGGATCACGAGCAGGCCCGCGATCAACCCGGCGGCGATGACGAGCCCGACGATGAAGGCCGGGACGAAGCGCTCCGGCACCGTCGCGCGAAAGCTGATCAGACCGCTGATCACCAGCAGGCTCATCAGCACCAGGAAGTCCAGCGCGCGCTCGCTGAAGATCGTGCCCAGGCCCTTTGAGCCGGAGATGTCGGTCTGCCGTCGCAGCAGGTAGGCGCGGTAGAAGTCGCCCATCTTGGCCGGGAGGACGCAGTTGGCAAACCAGGCGAGGATGATGATGTGGAACAACTCGCCGAAGCGGTTGTCTTCCCCGGTGTTGCGCAGCAGGATTTCCCAGCGCAGGGTGCGGATGACGAAAGAGAAGTAGAAGGCCGCAAACGCCAGCGCGTAGAGGAGCAAGTTGGTCTGGCTGATCGCCCGCAGGCTCTCGCCGTAGTCCAGTTGGACATGAGTCAGCACGACAAAGAGGACGACGGCCAGGATCACGAACGAAATCAGGGTGCGAGGGTCGAGGAGCCGCTCGCGAAGCGCGGACCGCGGGGCCGCCGCCTGCGGCGGGACGGCCGCCGGTTGCATCTCGGGTTTCAACATATCAGGGACCGGCCGCCAGGAATCGCGCTATTCGGCGATTTTGCGGCGACGGAGGATCCGTTCGAGTAACGGCATCTTGTGCCGTGGCTTGCCTGCCGGGCCATACTGCCGCCGAAGCTGTTCTTGCTCGCGCGCCTCCAGGATTCGCGGCACCCAGTCGGACTCGAGCATGGCCGGCTCCCCGCCCTCCCAGGTCTTGAGGTAAAAGATCCCCTTCAAGGCGGTGAAGGGGATCGCCAGATCCTTCACTTCGCTCTGGTCGGGGGATACCAGCGAGAGGGTGACGCCGTAGCGGGATGTCCGCAGCTGGCGGTCGCTGTAGCCGCGCAGCACCTCGTGGTCGACGAAGTGGATGGCGATTCGCTGGTAGCGCGCGATATCGACCGCCTCCGAAGGTGCGCGGGAGTCGAGCAGGACGTACTTGAGGCTGCTGAGGGGGACAAAGGCGCCCCGATTATTGGTTCCCAGGTTGTGAACTCGAGTCTCGACGACGGGCGTGTCCAACTCCCGCTTCGGCGGATCCCCGTGCAACGTCTCGCCGTCCAGGAAGCAGTAGATGGCGTGCGCCACGTTTCCCGCATTGTAGGGTCTGCCTGGGGGCAACGGTGAGTGCACTCCCCGCATCCTCGTGTCCCTCCAGCGATTACAATCGCGGCGGCTTGCCCTCGTTCAGATTCCGCGGCGCCGTAACCGTGGCGCTTGGCCTCTCGTGGCTGACGGCGCAGCCGGCGCAGGCGGCCGGCAACTTGACACTGCCTTTCGCGATCCCCAACCCACGCGTGACCTCCTGGACCGACCACCACTACCCGGATCGGAAGGAGGATGGCATCATGATCCGCTTCGACGGCGCGACCGGCTACGCCTACGACGGCCACCGGGGCACCGATTACGCCGTGCCCTCCAATACGCCGGTCGTGGCCGCGGACGACGGAACGGTCATCTACAGCGAATGGAGTGACAGCGGCGGCTGGGGTGTGGTGATGGATCACGCGTACGATCGGACCGCCTACTTCCATAACAACCAGCTCTTCGTCTATCCGGGACAGCACGTGTCGCGCGGCCAGCTGATCGCCCTCAGCGGCAGCACCGGGAATTCGACCGGGCCGCATGTCCATTTCGAGGTCCGTGACCTGCTGACGCCCTGGCACTCGGTCGATCCCTACGGGTGGACCGGACCAGGCCCCGACCCCTGGCGTTGGGACATGGGTAACCTGTGGCTGAACGGCACCCCGACGCCATTCCTCTTGCCGCTCGCCTTCCCGGGCGGGGCGCGCTGGAACTACTGGTACGGCAACGACGGCCCGCCCCCACCGGTGAGCTGGCATCTCCGTGATGGCGGCCACGGGCTCGCCGGCTTCGCGGCGCAATGGGATGCCGACCCCGGGGCGGCGGCGGCCCGCACCCAGGCCACCACTGGTTCGGCGGCCGTCCCCGGCCCGGGATCGCACACGCTGCATCTGCGCGTCTTCGACCGGGCCGGAACTAGCGCCGACATCACCTACCTATATCTATATGACGTCGACCCGCCAAGCTCGGCGCTGCGGGCGGATCCGGCGCAGGGGAGTGCCCTGAACCTTCACTGGTCCGGGGACGACCGACTCTCCGGAGTCAAGGATGTCGCCGTCGAGGTCGGCACCGGCGGCCCCGCGTTCCGCCCGTGGATCACACAGACCGCCGACCAGCCGTCGGCTGGTACGACGGTGGGGGCTGTCCGCTTCTTTGGAGACCCAGGCACCGCCTATCAATTTCGACTGACGGTCCGTGACGCGGCCCGCAACTCTGCGCCGCCCGTCGTTCTCAACAGATCGGTTCCGGCGAGCGCCGGTCCTCCACCAACCGCCGGGGATCGCGCCATCCTGGGGCCGATGCCGTCGCAGCCGGACGGCGCCCTGTCGGTGATGGGAGTCAAGCAGGAGCATCCGTCGGCGGACGGCGCACTGCTACTCGGCAGTGACGCCTCGCTGCACGGCCTGGGTCGGGTCCCCGCGACGACGCCTGTTGCCCCCACCTCGCTGGCGTCCGCCGTCGACGTCGTCAGCCTACCGGCGGGGCCGCTCCGCCTGCTGGCCGACGGCACCACCTGGAATAGCGCCGGTGCTGCTGGTCCACGATTTGCCGTGGCAGCGCCGATTCGTCTGCTGGCGGCGAGCGATGGCACGGTCATGGCGGTCGACGCGGCCGGCGCGATTGCGGGGAGTGGCGCAAGCGTCGCCTCAGCGTTGCCCGCGGGCGTTACGGTCGTCGACGCGGCGCTGTTCCCGGGAACCCACTCGGGCCTGGCGCTGGACAGCAGCGGCGCGGTGCGCGCCTTCGGTGGCGCCGACGCGGCCCTCGCCGCCATGCCGGCGACGTGGGCGCTGCCGGGTCAACCGGCGGCGATAACCCTGGCCGGGACGGCGCAGGCGCCGGCTGGCATCCTCACCGATGCGAGCGGCGACTGGCAAGCCTTCGGCAGCCTGCTCTTGCTGCCCGATGCGAACTTCGGTGGTCCCTCGTTTGACCCGGCGACCGGCCTGCCGGTCCGCTAGCCGGCGACCCGAAGCGGCGCGGCAAACAACCGCCGGACGGCCTCGACGGCGTAGTCGACGTCGTCGACCGAGACGCCGCGGTGAGTGACCATGCGCCAGCGATAGACCGAGGCCTGATCGAGTAACACGCCGACCTCGCGACAGCGGTCGATGAACGCGCCGGCGGTGAGCGGCGGACGGCAATCGCCAAACACCATGTTCGTTTCGACCCTCGACAGGTCGATGTCGATCCCCGGCAGTCCCTGCAGGCCTTCGGCCAGGCGTCGGGCGCTGGCATGGTCCTCGGCGAGTCGATCGACCATTTCATTGAGCGCCAACAAGCCGGCTGCTGCCAGCACCCCGGCCTGGCGCATCCCGCCGCCCAGCATCTTGCGCATGCGGCGGGCGCGCTCGATGAAGTCTCTCGACCCGGCCAGCATGGAGCCGACCGGTGCGCTGAGCCCTTTCGAAAGACAGAACATCACCGAGTCGACGGGGGCGGTCAGTTCGCGGACGTCGAGCCGTTGCGCCACGGCGGCGTTGAAGACCCGCGCGCCGTCCAGATGCACGGGAAAGCCGGCCTCGTGCGCGACGTCACTCAGGGCGGCGGTTTGCGTCGGGCTCAGGCACGTCCCACCTTTGCGGTTGTGGGTGTTCTCGAGACAGAGGAGTCCCGTCACCGGCTCGTGGATATCGGGCTGGCGGATCGCGCGGCGCACCTGCTCCGGTTGAAGACGCCCGTCCGATGTGTCGAGCGGTCGGAGTTGAAGGCCGCCCACGACCGAGGCACCGGCAACTTCGTTCTGAAAGATATGGCTGTCGACCTCGAGGATGACCTCCTGTCCGGGCTGCGTGTGGATCAGCAGGGCGCACAGGTTACCCATCGTCCCGCTCGGAACAAAGAGCGAGGCCTCCTTCCCGACCATCTCCGCGGCTCGCCGCTGCAGGCGATGGATCGTCGGGTCTTCATCCCAGACGTCGTCGCCGACCTCGGCGGCCGCCATCGCCGCCCGCATCGATTCCGTCGGGAGTGTGAAGGTGTCGCTGCGCAGCTCTACGGTGCGTGCCATTCTGCTGCCCTATTTTCCCAGCTGGGCATAGATCAGCGGGCGCGGCGTGACGATCTGCGTGATGGCCAGTTCGGTCTGGCGCTGAATCTGCACCTGGACGCGGGTCTGCAGGCTGCTGGCCGAGAGATCGGCGGCGGGTCCGAGTTGCTCCGGGTCGCCGATGACCAGCAGGCTCAGTGGCGAGCTCACCGCGTGCCCGTTGATCAACAGGCTGTCTCCGCGGCTTTGGACGGGGGTGCTGCTGATGATCCGCTGGCCGTTCAGCGCGATCGCCTCGGCCCCAGCATTGCGCAGATTGTTGAGCGCGTCCTGCAGCTCGAAGTCCATGATCGTGCCCTGGATCCGGATCTGCAAGCCGGGCCCATGGACGGGAACTGCGCCGTTGACCTCGCGTAAGGTGGTGAGCTCTTTCTGAATCGCCTGCGCGTCAGCGCCGCCGGCCGTCAGCGCCTCGCGGAGCTGCGCCTCCTGCTGAACGAGCGCGGCGCCCTGCTGCATCAGCTGGTTGTTCGCCCGGTTCAAGTCGTTGATCAGCAGTGCCACGCTCGTATCGTCCTGGGCGGCCAGGGTCCGGGCGACCGCCGCCTGGGAGCGCAGCTGCACGACGACGAGGAAGCCAAGCGCGATGGCGATCAAGCTGACGACGATCAGCCGTTGAGTACGGGCGGTTCCTTCAGCCGATCGGCTGAGCATATTTCACCAGGAAGGTGGCGTCGAAGGCCGGCAAGCTGAGTTTGGGGGTACGCAGCCAGCTGAAGCCCAGTCGGTAGATGCGGCTCCGGCTCTTGAGCTCGGCGAGCTGGTCGGGATTGCCCAGGCCGCCGGCCAGGCTGGACGGATCGCCCAGCGCGGTCACGGTGTATGGGCCGCTCAGCCGGCTGGCATTGTTGACCAGGATGTTGACGCCGGCGTAGTGGAAGGCGGTGCTCGGCACGATCCGTTGGCCGTTGACGGCGATCGCCTCCGCTCCGCTCGCCCAGAGGACGTTGACGATGTCCTGCAGATCCTGGTAGTGGATGGTCCAGCCGAGCGACCGGTCGTTGGGGTCGTTCGGGTCGGTGCCGTCGTGCAGCAGGATCGTGAGGCCGGCGCCGTGCAGTGCGGTGAGCCCGGCGATCACCTTCTGATCATCGAGCTGGGCCTTCACCTGCTGGACCGCGCTCGAACGACGGGCGCTCTCGTCTTCGCCGGCCTTGACCTCGCCCTGGAGTTGCTGGATGCGCGCCTTGAGCGCCCGGTTCTGCTCCTCGAGCTGGTTGACGCTCTTGCGCAGGGCCTCGTCCCGGGCCAGGCGGTTGGAGGGGGGCAGGGGCTGGCTTCGGAACTGGGTGGCGGCGAGGCTGGTGACGAGGAAGGTCGCAAGCGAAACGCTTGCGAGGACAGTCATCCGCGGCGTCACGGTGCCGTGTAGTGTAATGGGTACCCGAGCGCCCAGTTAGCCGAATGGCCGGCATGCAACAGGCAGGAGGAACAATGGCTCAGAAGATAGAGGCGGTGCCGATGAGGGGCTTCGCCGAGGCATCACCGGAGCAGGCAAATCCGTGGCTGATGGCCCAGCGCCAGTTCGATATCGCGGCCGATGTGCTCGGCCTGGATCCGAACATGCGGCGGGTGCTGCGCGAGTGCAAGCGCGAGCTGATCGTCACCTTCCCGGTCTTGATGGACGATCGCACCGTGCAGATGTTCACCGGCTATCGCATTCATCACAACATCGACCGGGGCCCAGCCAAGGGAGGGATCCGCTACCACCCGGGCGTCACCCGGGACGAAGTCAAAGCGCTGGCGATGTGGATGACGTGGAAGTGCGCCGTGGTGGGGATTCCGTACGGCGGAGCCAAGGGTGGTGTTGTCGTCGACCCGAAGAATCTCAGCCGCAACGAGCTCGAGAATCTCACCCGGCGGTTCACCAGCGAGATCAGCATCGTGATCGGACCGGACCGTGATATCCCGGCCCCGGACGTCAACACCAACGCCCAGATCATGGCCTGGATGATGGACACGATCAGCATGCAGGCCGGCCATTCCGTGCCGGCGGTCGTGACCGGCAAGCCGCTGGGCATCGGCGGCTCCGAGGGCCGTCCGGAAGCCACCGGCCGAGGCTGCATGCTGACCACGCTGGCGGCGTTGAAGCACCTCGGGATCCGTCCCGAAGATGCGACGGTCGCCGTCCAGGGCGTCGGCAACGTGGGGTACACCACGGCCAAGCTCTTGGCTCAGAAGGGCTGCAAGGTAATCGCGGTCAGCGATTCGAACGGCGCCTGCTACAACGAAGACGGGATCGAGCTCGACGAGGTCGTGCGCGAGAAAGAGCTCACCGGCAGGCTCCGGCAGAAGATCTGCAAGTTCATCACCAACGAGGAACTGCTCGAGCTGCCGGTGACCGTGCTGGTTCCGGCCGCGCTCGAGAACCAGATCCATTCCGGTAATGCCAACCGGATCAAGGCGAAGGTGATTTGCGAAGGCGCCAACGGGCCGACCTCGCCGGAAGCGGACGAGATCCTCTACAAGAAAGGTGCCTTCGTGATTCCCGACATCCTGGCCAACGCCGGCGGCGTCACCGTCTCCTACTTCGAGTGGGTGCAGGACCTGCAGGAGTTCTTCTGGGATGAGCACGACATCAACGAACGGCTGGAGCGGATCATGCTGCGCGCGTTCGACAACGTCCTGAAGGTGAGCCTCGAGAAGAAGGTGAACATGCGCACGGCGGCCTACGTGCTCGCCGTCGACAAGGTCGCGCAGGCGACGACGATCCGCGGCATCTACCCCTGAGATTTTCCCTCCCCCTCTGGGGGAGGGTAGGGTGGGGGCTTCAGATCCGCCACCCGGCCACTCGTGATGCGCACCAGGTCCTGGGGCGCAATCGGAAACACATGGCGTGGAGTGCCGGCCGCCGCCCAAACGACGTCGTACTGCAGTAAATCGCGGTCGATGAAGGTCGGGATCGGCGCGGGAAACCCAATAGGTGGCACGCCGCCGATCGCGTAGCCGGTCGCCTGGCGCACGGCATCGGCGTCGGCCTTGCCGATGAGGAGGCCGGTAATTTCGGTGAGTCGAGCGGGATCCAGTCGGTTCGCGCCCGACAGCAGGGCCAGCACCGGGGTGTCGCCGGCGAGGAAGACCAGCGATTTCACGATCTGCTCGACGCTGGTGCCGACGGCGGCGGCGGCGTCCTGCGCCGTCCGCGTCGAGGATGGGAATTCCTCGATGCGCGCCGTTACGCCGGCTGCCAATAGTGCCGCCTGAACTCGCTCGGGCGCGGAAAGTCGTTGATCCATCACGAAAGCCATCCGCTATAATCCCCCAAAACCATCTCGTTCTGAGGTACACGCATACCCTTTGAGCTCGACACGGCTCCGGAGTCGACGGCGGTGACTGTGCGTGCGCCCCTGAAGGCCTCGGCCTTCGAGGCCGGCGAGACTGTCGAACTTGGTCGCTTCAAGCGGGCGCGACGTGCCTACGGCTTCGACGAAGTCGCCCTCGTTCCAGGCCGGGTGACGATCAATCCCCAGGAGGTCGACAGCAGCTTCGAGCTGGGCTCGCTGCGACTCGCCGTCCCGATCCTGGCGGCCGCTATGGACGGTGTCGTGGACGTGCGATTCGCGGTCGAGATGGGCCGTCTCGGTGGTATGGCGGTGCTCAACCTCGATGGACTCCAGACCCGCTACGCGGACCCCACGAGCGTCCTTGAAGAGATCGCCGAGGCGCCGCGCGAGCGCATCAACGCCCTGCTGCAGAAGCTTTACCAGGCCCCGGTTCGCGAACAGTTGATCGGCGAGCGGATCACGGCCGTCAAGCGCGCTCAGGTTCCGGTCGGTGTGTCAAGCGTGCCGGCCCACGCCAGCCGGCGGGCCGGACTGGTCCAGGAGGCGGGTGCCGATTGCTTCGTGATCCAGGGGACGGTGCTGACCGCCCGGCACATTTCGCGGACCTATGAACAGCTCTCGTTCGAGAAGCTCTGCGCCGGGCTGTCGATCCCGGTCGTCGCCGGCAACTGCGTCGACTACGACACCGCGCTGGAGCTGATGCAAACCGGTATCGCCGGCATCCTGGTCGGTGTTGGGCCGGGCGCCGCGTGTACCACCCGCGGCGTGCTCGGCGTCGGGGTGCCGCAGGTGACCGCGACCAGCGATGTCGCCGCCGCGCGCGAAACGTGGCTGCACGAGAGCGGTCGTCGCGTCCAGGTCATCACCGATGGCGGGATGCGGGTGGGCGGTGATATCGCCAAGGCGTTCGCCTCAGGAGCCGATGCGGTGATGGTCGGTTCCATCTTCGCCGGAACGACCGACGCCGCGGGCGGTGGCTACCACTGGGGGATGGCGACGCCGGACCCCAACCTCCCGCGTGGAACGCGCATCAAAGTCGGCCGTCGGGGAACCCTCCGCGAAGTCTTGCTGGGGCCGGCGCGCGTCGATGACGGCACGCAGAACCTGGTCGGCGCTCTTCGCTCGGCGATGGGTGTCTGCGGTGCCCGCGATCTGCGCGAGTTCCAACAGACCGAGATGGTGATTGCCCCGGCGATCCAGAACGAGGGCAAGCTCTTCCAGCAGGCCCAGCAAGTGGGCATGGGGACATAGCGGTCGGCCGAGCCTCGAAAGCTCCCACCCTACCCTCCCTCGCAAGCGGGGGAGGCAACCAGTTGACGGCCGAGAGCAGAGAGGCGCCACAGGACCTGGTGCTCGTCCTCGATTTTGGGTCCCAATACAGCCAGTTGATCGCGCGGCGAGTCCGCGAGGCTGGCGTCTATTGCGAACTCATTCCCGGGACCACCCCCTGGGAGACGATCCGCGCGCGCGCGCCAAAGGCGCTGATCCTCTCGGGTGGACCGGCCAGCGTCTACGAAGACGGCGCGCCGCGCTGCGACCCGGCGGCGCTCAATGCCGGCCTTCCCGTGCTGGGCATTTGTTATGGCATGCAGCTGCTCGCCTATCAGCTTGGCGGCAAGGTGGCGCCAGCCGGCAAGCGCGAGTACGGACCGGCCAGCGTCCGCATCGAGGAGCCGGGAGCGCTCTTTCACGACCTGCCCGCTGAGCTGCCGGTCTGGATGAGCCACGGAGACACCATCCTCGAAGCGCCCGTTGGATTTCGCCGGTTGGCGGAATCCGAGAACTCGACGATCGCGGCGATGGCGGACGAGGCCGGACGCTTCGGGATCGCCTTCCATCCGGAGGTCATCCACACGCCTCAGGGCCGAGAGATTTTGGGCAACTTTCTGTACCAGGTCGCCGGGTGCCGCGGCACCTGGAAGCCGGCGGCCTTCATCGAGCAAGCAACCCAGGCCATCCGAGAACAGGTTGGCGACGGACGGGTGCTCTGCGCGCTATCGGGCGGGGTCGACTCGGCCGTTTGCGCCACGCTCGTGCATCGCGCGATCCCAGGTCGGTTAACCTGCCTGATCGTTGACAACGGGCTGTTACGCCGCGACGAGCGCCGGCGCGTCGAGGACGTTATGCAGCGTCATCTGGGGATCGACCTCAAGGCGGTCGATGCCAGCGAAGAGTTCCTCGACGCGCTCCGAGGGATCGTCGATCCGGAAGAGAAGCGACGGCGCATCGGGGCCACCTTCATCAGGGTCTTCGAGCGCGAAGCGGCGTCGCTTTCCGGCGTCGACTTCCTGGCGCAGGGAACGCTGTATCCCGACGTCATCGAGAGCACCAGTCACGACACCCCCAACGCGCACCGGATCAAGACACACCACAACGTCGGCGGCCTTCCCGCGGATCTCCGGTTCAAGCTGGTCGAGCCGCTGCGCTACCTGTTCAAAGACGAAGTTCGCGCCATCGGCACAGAGCTCGGGCTGCCTGACGACATGGTGCATCGCCAGCCGTTTCCGGGTCCGGGACTGGCGGTGCGCATCATCGGGGACGTGACCCGCGAGCGCTTGGAGACGCTCCGCGCCGCCGATTGGATCGTCGTCGATGAGATCAAGGCGGCCGGCCTCTACCGCTCACTCTGGCAGTCGTTTGCAATCCTGACGCCGTTGCAGAGCGTGGGGGTCATGGGCGACTACCGCACCTACGGCAACGTGGTCGCGGTTCGGGCGGTACAGAGCGAGGACGGGATGACGGCCGACTGGGCACGTCTGCCCTACGACGTCCTGGGCAAGATCTCCAGGCGTATCGTCAACGAAGTTCCGGGCGTCAACCGCGTCGTCTACGACATCTCCTCGAAGCCGCCCTCGACCATCGAGTGGGAATGAGGTCCCTTTCTCCCTACCCCCTCGCGGGGGAGGGTCGGGGTGGGGGTTGAACGTCCTCATCGTGGGCGGTGGTGCGCGCGAGCACGCCCTCACCTGGAAGGCGCTGCAGAGTCCGCTGACCAGGTCCGTCTACTGCGCGCCCGGCAACGCGGCCACGGCGGCGATCGCCGTCAACACCGGACTCCAGGCAACCGACGTCGACGGAATTGTTCGCTTCTGCCTGGAGCGCGATGTGAGCCTGACCGTGATCGGCCCCGAGGCCGCCGTCGCCGCCGGACTCGCCGACCGGCTTGCGGCGGCCGGCCGGCTGGTCTTCGGGCCAACGGCTGCGGCCGGCCGGATCGAAAGTAGCAAGGCGTTCGCCAAGTCGCTGATGGTGCGCGCCGGCGTGGCCACCCCCGCCTACCAGGTCTTCGACGACCCGGCCCGCGCCAAGGACTTCGTGCGTAGCGAGCGCCGGGCGTTCGTGGTCAAAGCCGATGGGCTCGCCAAGGGAAAAGGCACGCTCGTGCCGCGCGACGCCGAGGAGACGCTCGAATGCATCGACACGCTGATGCTGCGCAAGTCGGTGGGAACGGCGGCCGACCGGATCGTCCTCGAGGAGAAGATCGACGGCCGCGAGGTCTCGCTGATGGCGATGGTCGATGGGGATCGCGTGGTCCCGCTTCCGCCGGCCTGCGACTACAAGCGGGCACTGGACGGCGATAAAGGACCGAATACGGGCGGCATGGGCGGCTATTCGCCAGTCGGCTTTTTTGGTCCGGCCGACGTCGATCGCGCGGTCGCCGCCGTCCTGGTGCCGGTGGTGCAGGCCCTGCGCGAGGACGGGTCACCTTACTGCGGCTGTCTCTATGCCGGACTGATGGTTGGACCGTCGGGCGTCCAGGTGCTCGAGTTCAATGCCCGCTGGGGCGACCCGGAGGCACAGGTCGTCCTCCCACGGCTGGACGGCGACCTGGTCCCGCTGCTCGAGGCGACGGCGCGTGGCGCGCTTGGTGAGGTCAAAGCGTCGTGGTCGGCCAGGTCCACTGTCGGGGTCGTCCTCGCCTCCCGAGGATATCCGGGGACCTATCAGACGGGTTTCCCCATCGATGGTCTGGGCACGATCGAGCGAGACGTCTTTGCGTTCCATGCCGGGACGGCCGCCGGCCCGACCGGGTATGCGACGGCCGGCGGGCGTGTCCTGACCCTGGTCGCCCTCGGCGACTCGATGGCGGAGGCGCGCGACCGGGCCTACCGCAACGTCGAGCGGATCCGGTTCGAGGGCATGACCTACCGGCACGATCTGGCGTTGCGAGAAGTCGAATCGGCGGTGCTTCAATGAGCGACGCGCCGCTGGTCGGGATCGTCATGGGCAGTGAGTCGGATCGTCCGACGATGCAGCGCTGCTGCGAGGTGCTGGACGCCTACGGCGTCAGCTACGAAGTCGTGGTCCGCTCGGCACACCGTGACCCCGAAGGTTGCCGCCAGTGGGCGACGCAGGCCGAGGCGCGTGGACTCAAAGTGCTGATCGCGGCCGCCGGCGGCGCGGCGCATCTTCCCGGCGTGGTGGCGGCCTGGAGCCTGCTCCCGGTGATCGGCGTGCCGATGTCCGGTGGCGCCCTGGGCGGGCTCGACGCGCTGCTGTCGATGGCCCAGATGCCGGCCGGCATCCCGGTGGCAACGGTGGCCATCGGGGAGGCCGGCGCGAGAAACGCCGCACATCTGGCGACTGGCATCCTGGCGCTCAACGATCCGGTTGCGCGCGAAAAGCTGATCAAGCGACGGGAGGCGAACCGGGCGCCAAAGTAGTCCCGAAAACCGGGCATACAATAGCGGCGTGCCCAGGGTCTTGATCACGGAGACTGTGCTGCGCGACGCGCAGCAGAGTCTCGTGCAGGGACGCCTCAAGCTGCAGCACGTGCTGCCCATCGCGCAGACCCTGGACGACATCGGATACCACGCGCTCGACGCCTGGGGTGGCTGGACGTTCGCCGCGTCGGTGCGCGGGTTGAAGGAGGATCCATGGCAGCGGCTGCGCGCGATTCGCGCGGCCATCGTCAAGACGCCGCTGCAAATGTTGATCCGCGGCCAGACGCTGCTCGGACAGTCCCATCAGCCCGACGACGTGGTGCG
>DATNNA010000113.1:0-2953 GCA_035602075.1 Binatus sp. (SeqCode)
GCGACGTTCTTCTTGACCGATTGGCTGGTGCGAAATTTCGAACGGACCGTTGTCCGCGGGCTGGGGTTAGACCGCTACCCGGAGCTCAAGCCGGTTTACTTCCAGAACTACACGGACTTGCTATATCTCGCACAGTTTGCAGACCCGAGGTTGGTCGATAAGGCGCAGGAGATCAGTGAGTACCTCGGCCTTCCACTCGAGGTCAGGCACGTTGGGTTTGGTGAGCTGGAAACCCGACTCGCGGAGCTCGTCGAGGCGGCCGCCTGATGGCGAAGTACCAGGTGATGTTCTGGAAGCACATCCCGGCACAGGTAAAGGCCTGGGACGGGCGTGGTGAGGTGAAGCGGATGCTACCCGACCGCTTCCAGGCGGCGATCGACGCCTTCGCGATGAAGGATGTCGACCGAGATGGACAGCTACCTCGAGGGCTGGCGCTGGGCCGACGCGCAAGAGCGCGCTGGGGGCGCGGAAGAGGTGGCGACCGCGGTCGTTAAAGAACTCGACGCGGCGAATCCGCGCAGCAAGCTGATGAACCCGGAGCAAACATGAGCCAGATCGCCCGTGCGCTCGACGTCCCGCAATCCAATCATCTCCGCCCGATCATGGAAGTCGGCAAGGCATTCGGCTTACTCGAGTCCGAGTTGATCTCCTACGGTCCGTACAAAGCCAAGATCAGCCTCGATGCCTTGAAACGGCTGGAGAACCGAAAGGACGGCCGCCTCGTCGTCGTCACTGCGATCACGCCGACCCGGGCAGGGGAGGGGAAGACGACCAGCGCCATCAGCCTGACGCAGGGCCTCGGCCGAATCGGCACCAAGGTCGCTCTCTGTCTGCGACAGCCGTCGACCGGGCCGCTGTTCGGCATCAAAGGCGGTGGGACCGGTGGCGGAATGGCCCAGATCGTCCCGATGGAGGAGATCAACCTGCATTTCACCGGCGACATCCATGCCGTCGAGGCGGCCCACAACCTGCTGGCGGCGGTAATCGACGCCGCGCTCTTCCACGGACAACTCGAGATCGGCCCCAGTTTCATCACCTGGCCACGCACGCTGGACGTCAACGACCGCGCCCTGCGTCACATCGTCACCGGGCTCGGCGGTGACGAGCACGGCATCACGCGGGAGTCGAGCTTCATCATCGCCGCAGCTTCGGAGATCATGGCCATCCTGGCGCTCGCCAGCGACCTCGGCGATCTGCGACAGCGGATCGGGCGAATCATCGTGGCGCAGCGCAAGGATGGGAGCTTCGTCACGGCCGAGGATCTGCGGGTCGCCGGCGCGATGACGGTGTTGCTCAAGGAGGCGCTGCTGCCGAACATCGTGCAGACGATGGAGGGTCAGCCGGCACTCGTGCATGCCGGTCCCTTCGGCAACATCGCGCATGGCAACAACTCGTTGCTCGCCGACCAAATCGCGCTCAAGCTTGCCGACGTTGTGGTTACTGAAGCCGGCTTCGGCGCCGATCTCGGTCTCGAGAAGTTCGCCCACATCGTGGCGCGCTACGGTCACCTGCGTCCGGCCGCGGCACTGGTCGTCGCGACCGTGCGCGCCCTCAAGTCGCACGGCGGTGTGCCACTGACCAAGCTCGGCAATGAGGACCTCGACGCACTGAAGCGGGGTGCCGAGAACCTCGCGGCCCACATCGATATCGTCAAGGCCTTCGGCATGCGCTCCGTTGTCGGTGTCAACCGATTTCCGACCGACACGGAACGGGAGCTCGAACTGCTCACCGAGTTGGCCGGCGAGTTTGGCGCCGACGCGGCGGTCGTCAATGACGGCTTCAGTCACGGCGGGGAAGGGGCGGTCGAACTTGCCGAGGCCGTACTCGGAGCCACGGAGAATGCCAGCAACTTCGCGCCCTTGTATGCGCCGGAAACCCCAATCCGCGAACAGATTCAGACGCTCGCGCGGCGCGTCTACGGCGCGGCGGACGTCGAGTTCCTGCCGGAATGCCAGAAGCGCATCGACTGGCTAACCGAACGAGGCATGGGGACATTACCGGTCTGCATGTCGAAGACACACCTCTCGCTCTCGCACGACCCGGCGCTGAAAGGCCGACCGCGCGGCTTCACGCTGCCGGTCCGCAACGTCTATCCGTCAGCCGGTGCCGGCTTCGTCGTGGCGCTCGCCGGCGACATCCAGCTCATGCCCGGCCTGGGCAAAGAACCGGCCTACACGCGGATTGACATCGACCCGAGCGGACAGATCACCGGCCTGACCTAGGGTCTATCGTCCCGGCTAGTTGGTGGCGGTGCCGGCAGTCCCCTGCAGGCCACGCAGCGCTTCGATCATTCCGAGGTGCCGCTGGACGTGATCGAGGTAGAGCATGGTGTTATGGGCGTAGGTGTCGTTGTCGGGATCGTCCGCGATCGGGGTGAAGATCCGGGCCTCAGGCAAGGCGTTCAGGACAGCCTGCAAGCGGGCGAAGACGCGTCGAGCGTAGTCGATGACCAATGCTTTATCCGGTAGCCGAAGCGCGTCGGCGGCCTCGTCTTCCATTTCCGTGCCGGTGTCGCGGCGGCCCATGTGCCCGATCGGTAGACCCCACTGTTTCGCCAGCGATTCAGCCGCCCAGACCTGCTCAGGCGGTCCAAACCGGCCTGCGAGCTCCGGCGTTTTCTCGACAAGGATCTCCGCGTAGCGATCGTCCCAACGGGCGATGTGCCAGACCTGCCACGCCACACTGTGGACCCGCGTTCCCATAGATTTCGCGAATTGGCCGTCGTCGGTGCCTTCGGCGGACTCGATGACCCGGCCGTGGGCGATCGCATAGTTCTTGGTGAGGAGACTGAGGGCGGTCTCAGGCACCCCGACACACTACTCCGCCGCTGCGTCGAGAAGCCAATCGGCAGCGTACGAGGCAAACGAGGACCGGACATAGACACGAAAGGCATCCTCATCGCCTGGGCGCTCGATGATCACCTGGGCTTTCGCCAGCAAGGTCTGTGCGCAGC
>DATNNA010000114.1:0-3752 GCA_035602075.1 Binatus sp. (SeqCode)
GACGCTCGGAGCGCCGGCCCAAAGCTGCCGATCAGCACGGCAACGATGACGAGCGCAGCCGGCAGGAGAACCATCGACTGAGTGATCCCGAATTGAGCCCGGCTCAGAACCGGATCCATCGCGATCAGGCCATAGCCGCTCGCCAGGCCGACCGCCACGCCGGCTGACACGCCAATGCCCGCCGCCAGCAGCCCTTCAACCATGAGCGCAACCAGCACGGTCAGCCGTTGGTAGCCGATGGCCCGCAAGACCCCGATTGAGCGGCGGCGCTCGACGACGGCGCGGAGCGCGAGGATCGCCAGGCCGAGCACCCCCACCACGATCCCCGCGTCGAACAGGTCGGTGAATAGGGTCCAGTACCAATCCCGGCTCGCAATCCCCTCGTCGTACAGCTGGCGGGTGGTCACCGCGTCCACGCCCTGGGCATAGAGCGCACGGCGAACGTCCAGCGCGACGGAAGCGGGGTCGGTGCCAGCGGTGACTTGGAGCAATAGGGTCGTCCCAAGGCCGGTGGCCTGGATCCGTTCGAGACCACGCTGCGACACGATGTGCCAGCTGCCCCACGAAGGCTGCAGAACGGGCGAGCTGGAAGCACCGGCAAACTTGAACTGGACGGTTTTGGCCGGCCCGCCGACAAACAGGCTCTCACCGGGTGTGGCATAGAGGCCGATCGCCAGGTTGGGATCATCCCGCACCGCCTGCCAGGCTTGCGCATCACCTGCGTAGCCCGAGGCACGGCGGTCGAGGCGGATGGGTGGATGATCGAACTGTTCGTCGCTCAGAGCGAGGAAAACGTGGTAGCCGTGGAGCCACTCGCTGTTCGGGGAATTCGGCGCACTGCTCCTTGTTGGCCCGACATAGGTCGCCGTCGTGATGGCCATGTGCTGGGCAATCCTGGGCTGGACCGCGGATGGCGGTGCCAGCGAAGGGTCGCCCGCCGACGTGACAACGACGTCCCAGTTGTTGGTGAAGGACCGGTAATCGGGGGCGATGCTCCCGTGGATGATGGCGAACACCGTGATAATGGCGAGCGTCACGCCGATGGTGCCCGTGGTTAGGGCGGTCCGGATCGGCCGCCGCGTCAAGTAGGCGAGGGGTGGGCGCAACGTGGCCCCCAGCCGCACGGAGCCGGCGACCAACCTCTCCAGCAATCTCAGGTTTGCGGAAACCAGGAGGGCAACTCCCCACACGCCGCCGACGCTGGCGATAGACACCAGACCGAAATGCAGATTCAGATCGTCGACCTTTACAAAAGGCAGGCTGACCGACCAGGCTGTCAGCGCGGCTCCGGCAACGGTCGCTCGTGCCCGCTCGGGCAGACGGCCGCGAAGGGCCGCGGTGGCGGCCATGATGAGGAGGCTGCCCCCCACCGCGCGAAGGAGCAGGTTCGGTGCGGCGATGCACAGTGCGGCAACCATCCCGAGGAATACGATCCAGGTCCAGCGCCACCAGCTTCGCTTCACAGCGATCGGGTCCGGTAGGTCCCTAATCGCCGACGAGATGGTCATTCGCGAGGTGCGCACGCTGGTAAGGACCACCGTCAACAGCGAGACCAGGATGCCGCAACTGATGGCGAAGACGACGGAGGAGACGGCCACGTGCAAGAGCAGCGCTGAGGGCGATATCGTGGTGAACGAAACCACCGGCAAGGGCTTGAAGACCGTCTCGTATGCGCCGTAAGCCAGGCCCGGGATAACCCCTAGCAGCGAACCCGCCAGTCCGTAGAAGGCTGCCTCCATCACGGACATCACCACCATGCCGGTGCGCGACAGGCCAAGTGCCCGAAACACGGCAAGGCGAGGTCGGCGCTCTTCGGCTAACGCAAGGAGGAGGTTCACCACGAGCGCAATTGCGGCAAGGACGACGAGAAAGCCCAGGCTGATCAGGATGGGTCGAAATGCAGCCGTCTGCTGGGCGTTGTTCTTGAGATCGCCGGCTTTTACTTCGCGAAGCTCGAGTCCAGCGCCGCCTGGAAGGGACGCCAGAGCCTGTCGAACAACCGGCGCCGCCTCGTGCGCGGCTTCAACCTCGGCCATGCCCTGGCCGGCTGCCCGGATACGCACGATGTTGATCCCGGCAATGCCGGACAGCTGCTGCAGGTCAGTCAATGGGAGAAAGAGCGCCGGCAGCCGGCCATAAGCCGCGCCCGGACCGCGCTGGGCAATCCCCTTTAGCACGAGGTCCGATGCGGCAGGAGTTGTACCGTGCCGCCCGATCTGGACCGTCAGTCTGTCGCCAGCCTGCGCTTGTAAACGCTCCGCCAGCTGGTCGGTGAGGATGCCCTCACCCGCGCCCAGACGGGTCGGGTCGAGCGTCGAGCCGTCCGTCAGCTGAAAAGCGCCAAGGGAGTCGCCGGTCACGTGGTCAATGCCAATCAGCTGAACGGTGGGCACGCCCAGGGATCGGTCGAGGTCACCGATCGAGCCCGCCAGATCCAGGCCGCCGGACACCCCAGCCACCCGGCTGCTCACCGTGGAGTTTTCTCTGAGCCGGCTGGCCACGTCCGGGCTGAATGTTCCGCCGGCGTTGGTCACCGTGAGGTCGACATTGCCCCAGCTGTCCAAGAGGGTCTGGCTGAGGGTGCCATCAATCGAATCGACCAACGTCGCCATTCCCAGAATGGCCGCACAGCCGAACGCCGTGCCAGCCACCATCAGCGCCGACTGCCCGGGGCGCCGAACCACCTGGCGGTACGCGACCCGGGCCAGCAGTGGACGGCGCACAGCGATGACGGCCAGGACGAGGTAGGCAAGAACAACGAGGCTGGCCACGGCCAGCGCCGCAACCATCACGGAGCGTCCACCTGCTGCATGGGTCCCTCCCCCCGAGGATTGCTGGCGGCTACAGCCAACCTCTATATGTACGGCAGTCTAGAGCGGCGCTCGCGACGGGCTCGATGGTGGGGGCTGGCCTTTTGGAGGGGGTGGGCTACACGCCCGCGGTGGTGCGGGCAACCCCCGCCGCTACCGAGCCGTGCGGCTAGCCATCACTGCCTTGGCGCGGGCACGCATCGTCTGGTGAACGCCATTCATCCATGGCATGTCCGCAGGCAAGAAGCGCTTCGGAACCTTGGCGACCACGGTGTAATTGGCATCGCAGACGTTCGCGATCCGTGAGCGGGCCGCCTGGGAGACCAGCTGGTAGGTGTCCATGATCGAGAGACCCGTGTCCTTGGCGAGCCAGTGGATGATCTGCGTGTGGGCGATGCGGAAGGCATCCTCGAGCGGCCGGTAGGAGCCGGCCACCATCAACGCCTCGTCCGTCTCGAGCCGTGGCCATTCGCAGAAGACGCCTTTGACGACCTCAACGGTCAGCACCGTGTTCATGGCACCCTCGACCGCGACCCCGCAGGCCTCTCCCTCCCCCATCGTGTAGTGGCCATCGCCCAGGGAGAAGAGGGCGCCCGGGACGTTGACGCCCAGGTAGATGGTTGCGCCAGCCTTCGCTTCGGGCGTGTCCATGTTGCCGCCGAACATTTCGGGTACCAGGACGTTGCGCACCTCGTAGGCCGCCGGCGCCACGCCGATCGTGCCGTGGAATGGCTCGAGTGGGAATGTGGTCCCGTAATCCGAATCGAGCGCCCGGAAGAAGACGCTCTTCGCCGCCTTGTCGACCTTGTACATCCAGACTCGCTCCGGCAGCGGTTCCTGCAGGGTTGCGGTGAAATGCGTGCCGGTCAAGGCGCCAAATAGCGAGACCGTGCAGCTGGCGGCCCAATCGCGCGCCGGCTGGACGTCGATCAGGTGAATCGC
>DATNNA010000115.1:0-6230 GCA_035602075.1 Binatus sp. (SeqCode)
TGCCCGCCGATGTCACGGTGGAGTCGGACGTTGCGCAACTGGTTCGTCAAACCCTCAGGGCCCATGACCGAATCGATATCTACTGCTCGAATGCCGGCATTGCCTTTGGCGGTGGGCCCGAGGCGTCTGACTTGGCCTGGCACCAAAGTTGGGACGTGCATCTCATGGCGCACGTGTACGCCGCGCGTGCCCTCCTCCCGGCAATGCAGCAGCGAGGTGAAGGCTACATCGTGGGCACCATCTCGGCCGCGGCGCTGCTCAATCACGTCCTGGCGGCGCCCTATGCCGTGACGAAAGCCGCCGGCCTCTCCTTCTTCGAATGGATGGCGATCGCCTACCACGACCGGGGGATCCGGGTCTCCGCCCTCTGCCCACAGGGGGTGCGGACGGCGATGCTGGCGCAGGAGGGCGAGCACACCTTCCTGGCCGCGGGCGCGCTGGAGCCCGAGGAGGTTGCGCAGGCCGTCGTCGAGGGCATTCGCGACGAGCGATTTCTCATCCTGCCCCATCCGGAAGTGGGCGAGTACTTCCAGCGCAAAGCCTCCGACTACGACCGCTGGCTACGGGGTATGCGTCGCCTGCGCGGGCGCATCCTGGAGGAGCGATAAGGGCTGCCGGGTCACGCCGGCAGCCCTTTCTGCGACGCTTGGCCTACGGAATCCCGTTCGCGGGAGGAGTCGATGCCGATCCGCTGTACTGGCTGATGGGACCCGAGTCCGAGGACGTATACACCGGACCCGTCGTCGTTTCCGACCCGTCCGCCGCGATCAAGACCACCTGCACGCCGAGGAAGCCGAGGTGGTTGCTCGACGAAAAGCCGAACGGCGCGAGCCCCGGCCCGCCGCTCAGTTTGGTCGTCTCGAGCGCCTTCACGAAGCTGGCTCGCGTCGGATTGCGGCCAGCCGCCTTGATGACCTGCGCCAGGGTGTACGCCTGCGCCATGCCGTAGAGGACATTGCCATCCCAGGGCAGACTCGCGATGTGCTTGTCGTGGATCCCCTTGAAGAGGCTGATCCACGGATTCGAGCTGTCGCCGGGCAATGGGAGGTAAGTGTCGGTGACCATACCGCCAAGCAACTGTCCCCCGGCCTTGCCCTGCGAGAAGGCCTTCAGCAGCCCGGTCAACGTGGTCACGTCGGAACCGACATTGCTCACCACCCAGGTCGGGTGGTAGCCGATCTTGGCCGCCGCCAGCAGCGCCAGCGCGGTGAACGCCGGAATCGAGAAGGCGACGACGACCTTGGCGCCCGACGCCTGCAGGGCAGCAATCTGCGGCCCGACGTTGGTGTTGGTCGGGACATAATTCTGCCGGCTCGCATCCGGGACTGACGACGCGCCGAGCTGAGCATCGAGGCCTTTGACGCCATCGAGGCCGAACTCGTCGTTCTGGAAGAAATAGCCGACCTTCTTGCCGCTGAGATTCTGGTTGATGTACTGGCCGAGGACCTTGCCCTCGATGGTGTAGTCCGGCTGCCAGCCGAACGTGTAGGGGTGATTGGCGACATCGTTCCAGCAGTTGCAGCCGCTGGAGACGAACAGATCAGGGACTTTCTGCGAGTTGATGTAATCGACGACCGCCAGATGAGTCGGCGTTCCCAGCGCGCTGAACAGGGCGAAGACCTTGTCCTCCAGGATCAGCTTGCGGGTAAGGCTGGCGGTGTTCGTCGGATTGTAGCCGTCGTCGTAGTACGTGTACGTGATCGTGCGCCCGAAGATTCCGCCATGGGCATTCAGATTTTGAAAGTAGGCGCTCGAGGCGGCCGAGATCTCCGAATAGCCCGGCGCCGCCCGCCCGGTCAGCGGTTGCGTGCTCCCAATCGTGATCGTGGTCGCCGTGATGCCCGGCGCGGACGCGGTATTCGTGCCGGAGTCACTGGAGCCGCTGGTTCCGCAGGCCGCGAGCAATCCCCCAAGACAGACGATCGCGATCCCTCTAATCCTTTTCAATCGAACCTCCTTCCTTTATGCGAGTTCCTGGGTCCCGGCGACTAGGTATCTGGTGCGGGATCGTCCCAATCCACCACCCCCTTTTGCCCACCCCCCGGGGTGTGTCCCCAGCGAGCCCGGCCGATTGCGAGAAGCCTCCGCAGCGCGCCCTGGATGCCGTGCGGAGCGACGAGCATGGCAATCACGAGGATGCCGCCGTAGATCGCGAGCGGCAGGTTGTTGGCGATGGAGCTCGGAAGGTTTAAGGTGCTCGCCATGCCACTTGTGAGCAAGGGAACGAAGACCAGCACCAGGGCGCCCCAGACGGCGCCGGCCAGGCTGCCCAAGCCGCCGATGACGATCGCGGTAACGAGTTGCAGGGAAAGGGCGAGGGTGAATCCTGCGGGTGCCGTGATCCCGGCCCAGTAGGCCAGGAGCGCTCCCGCGAGGCCCGCACACGCCGCGCTGATCACGAAAGCCAGCACCTGCGTGCGAGCCACATCGATCCCGGCGAGTGCCGCGGCGGCTTCGTTATCGCGCACCGCCTTGAAGGCGCGCCCGGGCGCGCCGCGCAGCAGGTTGGCGAGCAGCACCATGGTCACGACAGCGGCGGCGAGCGCGATCCACGCCAGCCAGCGCTCCGGTGGAAAGTCGGCTCCCAACCAGTCGGGCGGCACCGACGGCGGCACGCTAAGGCCAGACTCGCCGCCGAAGACGCTCTTGTAACGGGTCGCCACCTGCGGGAGGGCGACGGCCAGAGTCAGGGTGGCGCCCGCCAGGTAGGGGCCGCGCAGACGCGCCGCGGCATACCCGAAGACGATGCCAATGACCCCAGAGCTCAGGACCGAGATCAACAGCACGATGATGACGGGCAACTGGTGGTGATCCTTGAGTAGCAATGAGGCCGTGTACGCCCCGATGGCCATCAATGCGCCGTGGCCCAGCGACAGCTGCCCGTTCAGCCCTGTCAGCAGGTTGAGCCCAGCGGCGGCGACTGCGAAGATGGCGACCGCGGTCAGGTTGTAGTCGTCATAGGCGCCGATCTGCGTGCTGAGCAAGAGCAGGGCCACCGCCGCCCCCAGCGCAAGCAGGAGATGACGACCGAGGGTTGGTGAGACGAGGCGACCAAAGCCCGAATGGACGGCCACCATCTCAGACCTGGCGAACCCGCTGCAAGGAGAAGAGGCCGCGCGGCCTCGCCATCAGCACCCCGATGAGGATGACCAGCGCCCCGACGGTCTCGAGGTCGGAGCCAAAGTAGCCGCCGACGTAACTGAGGGCAAATCCGATCAGCAGCCCGCCGACGACCGCCCCCACCGCGCTATCGAGGCCCCCGAGGACCGCCCCCGTGAAACCAAAGACGAGAACGTCGTCCATGAACGTGGGGTAGAGCAACAACGACGGCGCAATCAGCACTCCGGCGAGCGCCCCGACCAGTGACGCGAGTGCCCATCCCAGGGTGAGCATTCGTCCGACCCGGATCCCGAGAAGGCGGGAGACTTCGGGGTTGAAGGCCGAGGCTCGCATCCGCAAGCCCAGGTCCGTTTTCTGGAAGAGCAGCAGGAGCAGAACCATGACGGCGACGACGCTGCCCAGGGTGAAGACATCGAACGGCGAGAAGGCGACCTGCGAGGATCCGACATGGAGGCCGACAATCGAGAAGGCCGGAGGGAAGGACCTGATCTGGCCACCGAAGGCCATCGGCGCGAGCGCCTCGAGGAAGAGCAGCAGCCCCAGCGTGAGGATGACCACGTTGAGGGGAGGCGCCGACTCGACGGGACGAACGATCACGCGCTCGATGACCGCGCCAAGCAGCAAGCCGCTGAAGAGGGCAACCGCAAAGCCCACCCAGTAGGGCGCACCATGATCGATGGCGAACAGCGCGAGATAGGTGGTGAACATCGCCATCGCTCCCTGGGCGAAGTTGATGACCTTGGTGGCGCGCCAGATCATCACCAGGGCAAGCGCCATGGCGGCGTAGATCGCGCCCTGGGTCAGGCCGTTCAAGGTCAGGACGAAAAACCGGCTCACGACAAACACCCACGCCGCGATTTAGAAACCGAGGTAGGCATGTCGAAGTCCCTCCGCGCTCAAGAGCTGTTGGGCTCGGCCCCGGGCAACTACCTTCCCCAGGTGAAGCACGATGCCTTCGTCGGCAACCGACAGGGCGCTTTTGGCGTTCTGTTCGATCAAGAGGACCGTCAGTCCACGCTCTGTGACCAGCGCTTTGATGCGAGCCATGAGCTGGACGAGCACGAGCGGAGCAAGCCCAAGGGATGGCTCGTCGAGGAGGAGCACCCGCGCGCGCGCGACCAGAGCGCGACCGACCGACAGCATCTGCCGTTCACCTCCCGAGAGGCTGTAGGCCGCCACGTGTCGCCGGCCGGCCAACGGCGGGAAGAGATCGTAGGCCTCGTCGAGTGCAGCGCGCTGGTCCTTGAGATCACGTCGCCAGAGACCGCCGAGCCGGAGGTTCTCGTCCACCGTCAACTCGGCGAGCACGCCCTGTCCTTGCGGCACATGGGCGACCCCCCGGCGCGCAATGTCCTCGGGGGCCAGGCGGGTGATATCGCGGCCATCGAGGCGCACCGACCCGCCACGCGCTCGGGTCAGACCTGAGATCGTCCGAACCAGGGTCGTCTTGCCGGCCCCGTTCGCCCCGAGGACGGCCGTCATCGACGCGTCGGCGACCGTGAGGGAAACACCCTGTAGCGCCATGACGGGACCGTAGGCGACCGTCAGATCGATAACCTCAAGCATCGGACGCCGCCTCCGTCGAGGGCACATCCTCGCCGAGATAGGCCGTTGCGACCTGGGGATTGTCCCGAATCTCCTTCGGTGTCCCCGACGCGATCGCGCGGCCCACGTTGAGCACGATGACGCGGTCAGAAATCGCCATCACGAAATCAAGGTGGTGCTCGACGACGGCGACGCACATCCGAGTGCGGAGCTGCTTGATCAGGTTGGCGAGCTCGTCGATGTCCTGGGCAGAAAGGCCGCTGACGGGCTCGTCCAACAGCAGCAGCGAAGGCTCCGCCATGAGGGCCCGAGCGATGATGACCCGTTTCTGCACCCCGTACGGCAGCGTTCCAGGGTAGGCGCTCGCGTGGCCGGCGATGCCCAGCCGATCGAGGATATCGCGGGCCTTGGAGGCGAGCTCGGACTCGATCCGATCCGAGCTCGGCAGGGCGAGGAGCGATGAAAGCAGGCCCGGACGCACCTTCGACCCGGCCACGACATTTTCCTGAACCGTCAGCCCCGGCCAGAGTCCGAGACCCTGGAGGGTCCGAGCAATGCCCAGCCGCGCGAGGCGATGGGGTGCGGTGCCGAGCAGCGGCTCGCCACGGTAATTGATCCGGCCGGAGTCCGGACGCACGAATCCGCACACGGCGTTGAACAGCGTCGTCTTGCCGGCGCCGTTCGGGCCGATGATGGCAACGACTTCCCCCGCATCGATACGTAGGGAGACCTGATCCAGCGCCAGGATTCCCCCGAATCGGACGGTGAGGTCGATGACCTCGAGGGTCGGCCGCGAAAGTTTTCCCACCCTTCCTCTCTCCCTAACGAACGTTCGATCAGACTGTATGCGCCCCCGCCGGGGCAAGTCAAGACGCCGTGGCTCAGCCCGCCCTGGTGGTCTCCCAGCCGCTCAGCAGGGCCAGCGCGGCGCGCGCGTAAAGGTCAGCCACTCGCACGAGATCCTCCTCGTCGCGCGGTTTGAACCAGTGGGGCAGGCCGTTGATCATGTCGACGATCGCCATCGCGGCGAGCTTGGGCTCCCCCACCCGAAAGACCCCCTGCTCGCAACCGGCCTCGATCACGCCGGCCATCCTATCCCGGTAGTCTCTCCGCAGCGCGTTGACCTGGGCGAGCTGCCCGGGCGGCAGGCTGCGGCGCTCGCGGATATTGACGACAACCTCGCCTTTGCGTCGGTGTCCGAATATGACGTGCCGGCGGACGGCGGCCGCAATTGCCTCGTCCGGCGGCCGATCGGCGATCAGCTCGGGCATCACCTCGGCGTTGAAGTCGGTCTGCATCCGCATGCAGATCGCGAACAGGATGTGCTGCTTTCCCGGGAAGTGATGGTAGAGGGACGACGGCCGGATCTCCAACTCGGCGGCGAGATCCCGCACGCTGGCGGCCTCGTAGCCCTTCTCCGTGAAGAGCCGCGTGGCGGATTCGAGGACCTGCCCGATCCGCAGATTTCCCCCCAGCGTTGCCCGCTCGGCGTCCTTCATCGGCCCTTCCCTTGACAGCATCATACCGGCCGGTTCATATTGTCGATCGAACGATCGTTAGGCAGT
>DATNNA010000116.1:0-4502 GCA_035602075.1 Binatus sp. (SeqCode)
CGCGCGACGGAGATCAGTTCGCTGAAGGATTCCGCGTCACGGACCGCCAGGTCCGCGAGCATCTTCCGATTGATGTTGACACCGGCCAGCTTGAGGCCATGCATGAACTGGTTGTAGGGCATGCCCTGGCTGCGGGAGGCCGCGTTGATCCTGGCGATCCACAGCTTGCGCATGTCGCGCTTGCGTGCCCGCCGATCGCGATAGGCGTACTCGAGCGCATGGAGCACCGCCTCGTTGGCCGGCCGGAAGAGCGTCCGGTGCGTCATCCGGAAGCCCTTGGCGAGGCTGAGGATCTTCTTGTGGCGCCGCCGAGCGGGGACGCTGCGCTTTACGCGTGGCATCTCAGTCCTGGTCCTTCATGTAGGGGGCCGCCCGGCGCAGGCGCCGAGCGTCCTTGCCGGTCAAGACCAGTAGCTTGCTGTACTGCCGCTTGCGGCGCGGGCTCTTATGGCCAAGCAGGTGGCTCTTTTGCGCGTGCGGCCGCACGATCTTCCCCGTCTTGGTCATACGGAACCGCTTGGCCGACGCGCGGTGAGTGCGAAGTTTAGGCATCGATCGCTCCTTTAATTCTTCCGTGCCTGGGCTTGAGGCGCAGGCGAGGGCGGGGGCGGAGCCGGAGGGGCCGCCGCGCCGGCTGGAGCCAGGATCATGATCATGTTCCGCCCTTCCAGCAGGGGCATCCGCTCAACCGTACTGATGGTCTTCAGTTCCAGCGCCATCCGGTCCAGCAGCTTCTTGCCGATGTCCTGGTGCACCATCTCGCGGCCGCGGAACATGATCGTGAGCTTGACCTTGTCGCCTTCTTCCAGGAACGACTTGACGGCATGGAACTTCGTCTGGAAGTCATGCTCGCCGATCTTGGGACGGAGTTTCATTTCTTTGACCTTGATGACGTTGTGCTTGCGGCGCCCATCTTTCTCTTTCTTGATGCTCTCGAACTTGAACTTGCCGTAGTCCATGATCCGAGCCACCGGTGGCTGCGCCTGCGGGGCGACCTCAACCAGGTCCATCTCCCGCTCGACCGCCAGTGCCTTGGCGCGGTCGATGGGCAGCACACCCAACTGTTCGTTCCGATCGTCGATGACGCGGACTTCGGCGGCGCGGATCTGGTCGTTGATCCGAAGTTCCCTAAATGCCGTGGATCAAAGCCTCCTTCGAAAACAAAAAAGATAGCCCTGAGGCTATCTTCGTCCGCTTGACCTCTTCGGCGCCGGCCTGGAGGTGAGAGTTCGGACAGCCTCTCTTGGCACGCGCGAGTATATCACTCCAGCGGGAGCTGCGCTTCGCGCTCGAGGCGCGCCAGGAACTCGTCGGTGCCGACCGACTCCTGGTCGCCGCCCTCGCGCCGCCGGATATTCAGAGTGCCCGCTTCCAGCTCCTTGTCGCCGACCACGGCCATGTAGGGGACCTTCTGGAGCTGCGCGTCGCGGATCTTGGCCTGCATCCGCTCGCTTCGACCGTCCACCTCGACTCGCAGGTCGCGCTGCCGGTACCGATCGGCGAGCTTGGCGACGGCCTCCACGTGCCGGTCGGCAATTGGGATGAAGACCAGCTGGACCGGAGCCAGCCAGACGGGGAACGCGCCCGCGTAGGTCTCGATCAGGTAGGCCATGAAGCGCTCCATCGAGCCGATCGGGGCCCGGTGGATCATCACCGGTCGCGCCATCGATTGCTCGGAGGTCACATACTCCAGACCGAAGCGCTCCGGCATGAGGAAGTCGATCTGATTGGTCGAGAGCGTGAATTCGCGGCCGATCGCGTCCTTGATCTGGACGTCGAGCTTCGGTCCATAGAAGGCGGCCTCCCCCGGCGCTTCCACAAATGGATGGCCGGAGGCGCGCAGAGCCTCACGAGCGGCGTCCTGGGCGCGCTGCCATACTGCTGGGTCCCCCATCCACTTGTTGCTGACCTCGTCGCGGAGCGAGAGCCGGAAGTAAAAGTCCTTGATGCCGAACGCCCGATACACCTGCAAGATCAGCTCGATCACCCGCTCGAACTCTTCATTGAGCTGGTCGGGCCGGCAGAAGATGTGGGCATCGTTGATGGTGAAGGCGCGCACGCGGATCAGCCCGGAGACCTCGCCCGACTTCTCGTAGCGGTAGACCGTGCCCAACTCGGCGAGGCGCACCGGCAGGTCCCGGAAGCTGTACGCCTTTCGCTGAAACACGCGGATGTGATGCGGACAGTTCATCGGTCGGAGCTGCCATTCCTCGTCCTCAATCTCGGACGGGGGATACATCGAGTCGTGGTACCGTTCGAAATGCCCGCTGATCTTGTAGATCTCCAGACGTGCGATATCGGGTGTCTTGACGTGTTGGTAGCCCTGCCGCCCCTCCAGCCGCAGAATGAATTCCTCCATCTGCCGCCGAATGGCCGTACCCCTGGGGGTCAACAGCGGCAGCCCGCGACCGACCATTTCGTCGACCAGGAACAAATCGAGGTCTTTGCCCAGCTTGCGGTGGTCGCGTTTGGCGGCTTCCTCCAGCATCTTCAGGTGGTTCTCTAGCTCTGCCTCGGTCGGGAACGCCGTGCCATAGATGCGCGTGAGCTGCTGGTTCTTCTCGCTGCCCTTCCAGTAGGCGCCGGCGATAGAGAGCAGACGGAACGCGCCAAGCTGGCCGGCGTTTGCGACGTGCGGACCCAGGCAGAGGTCGACGAAGTCGCCGGTCCGATAGACGCGCGCCGTGGCATCGGTGACCTTGTCGGCGATCAGCTCGACCTTGAGCGGTTGGTGCAGCCGCTCGAAGAGCGCGACCGCGTCGGCGCGCGGGATCTCCTCCCTGACGAACGGGGGAGCCTGCTTGATGATCTCGCGCATCTTCGCCTCGATCCGCGGCAAAGCCTCGGGCAGCAGCCGATCCTTGAAGGCGAAGTCATAGTAGAAACCCTCGTCGGTCGCCGGACCGATGCCGATGAGGGTGCCGGGAAAGAGGTCGAGAACGGCGCCCGCCATCACGTGCGCGGTCGAATGGCGCAGGGTTTCCAGGGCTTCGCTCATGGCTTACCCCTCACGGGGTGCAGCCGATTATACGGAGCGAGTTGGAACGGAACGGGCCGCTTAGACGGCCCGGAGTCGCTGGAGACCGGCCGGGATGTCTTCCCGGCCAAACGTTCGGTCGTCGAGCGAGGCCTCGATGTCCCGATGGACCTGGAACATGAGTGGGAGCTGATGCGCCAGGGGAATGATCGGCGCGCGACGGGCCTGACGACGGAGGCGCTCCTTTCGGCTGGGGTCGATGGCGCAACAACGAATGCTGCAGTACCTGGCCGTTGCCTTCTTGACCGAGGCCTCACATCCCGGACGGGCGCAGATCTTGAGTGAAGCGGTTTGCTTCAAACCGTGAGCGATCACCAAACGTTACCCTCCACTTCTTACGGTCCCTGCCGAGACCGGTCTCCCCTGACGCGTTATTGATTATGCTCGCCCGTTCTTGTGTGTCAAGTGTCGGCCGTGCTTATCCACATCAGAACACCGGGCAGAGGAATAGCTGGGGATAAGGTCGAGTGTGGTGACTACAGCGGCGTCGAGGGAATGCGCGGCTTGAGCTTTCCCTCGCGGCGCTGCTGGAGCAGATCGCCGGCGAGCCGTGGCAGCGCCGCGGCATCGTCGACGCCACGGACCCAAACGCCGTCGGCACCGAACTTCTTAGCACGCCTCACCTGGTGGGGAAGGATGCAGAGCGCGATGATCACCGGTCGCTCGAAGCCCAGTGCCCCATTGAGTACGCCGAATACGTACGCCGTGTCGGCTTCCCAGATCCCCATATCGAAGAGGACCGTCGTGGGCTTCAGCCGTTCGCACAGTTGCTGCACATCCTGGTCCGGAAGCGCCGTCTCCGCCTGGTAGCCGCTATCGACGAACAACTCTTGATAGGCGATCGCCTGGCGCGGGTCGTTCTCGAAGATGAGGGTGGTGGCGGCCGCGCTTGAGTCGTCGTCCGGGACGGTGCTCATCGTCGAGCGAAATTATTGCATGCGCCATGCCCGTAAGCGATTGGCTTCGGCTGCGTTAACAGAGTGGAACCGCCCTTCGCTCAAAATCCCCGGGTACAGCGCCCGGGGATTTTTTTAGCTGGCGAGCCAGGCACCGAGTCGCGGGCCGTCGACGTTGCCACCACTGAGGATGGCGACAACCGGACGTTCGATAGCGGGATCGGCCAGCAGCACCGCCAGCGCGGCGGCCCCGGAGGGCTCCACGACCAGCTTGCCCCGAAGCGCGACGCTTTTGAGCGCGTCGATAATCGCCGCATCACTGATCGTGCGCATCTCGTCGACGTAACGCTGGATCAGCGCCAGGTTGAAGGGGCGCGTGTAGGGCGCCGCCAGACCATCCGCGATGGTGTCGAGCCGAGATGGCGCGACCGGATGTCCGGCGGCCAGGCTCTCGTTCACGGCCGGAGCTTGCTCGGGTTCGACGCCGATGATTCGGACCTCAGGGCGCTGCTGCTTCACGGCGACGGCCACGCCTGCGATCAGGCCGCCCCCACCGACCGGCACGAGCA
>DATNNA010000117.1:0-2205 GCA_035602075.1 Binatus sp. (SeqCode)
GTGACGGCGAACCCAAAACGGAGCCGGGCCTGCCCCATCCCGCCGTCGACAAAGGCGAACCGGCCGCTCACGTAGAGCGGGGTCTCCGGCCCGATCGAGACGTCGGGCTCGGCGCCGCGCACGAACTTCACCAGCGCGTTCAAGGACAGCGTCAGCTCGTCAAGCTGGCCCGCGACATCATCGGCGGCGGCATCGAGCGTGAAGCTGCGGAAGAAGCGCGGGCGGGCGCCGACCATGAGGACCAGCGTGGCTTCGGTCGGTGACCAGTCGAGCAGCAATCCGTCCGCTGCCGCCACGCCGCGAGCCAGGGCCAGCGGCCTGAGGTCGATTCGCTCCGGCTTGAGGCCGGCGGCGACGAGCGCGCGGGCGATGCCGTCGATCATGTCGCGCCGAGCGGCGACGAGGTAGATGCGATAGCCCTCCGGGGTACGATCCGCGTGCCAGGCGTAATAGACGTCGTCGCGGTCGAGCGGCACCAGTCGCCGGCCCTCGAACAGGACGGCATCTGGCAGCTCGGTCGAGGGGAGCAATGGCAGGCGGAAGTCGCGGATCGCGACGCCCTCGTCGCCGATGGCCACGCGCGCCGTCTTCGCTTGAAACGGGCCCGCCTCCACGGCGCTCCGGATGGCTGCCGTCACCAGGGCGGTCGGCACCCCGTCGTCGAAGGCACCGTCCGGAATGCTCACGGTGGCGTGCGCGGTTACGCGATCACGTTCGGCTTCGAGGACCCTCAGCTCCCGCGCACCGAACTCCAGCGCCAGGAGCCTGCTCACTGATAGGCCTGCCAGCGGACCATCCAGGGATTCCCGGCTCCTCCCGGAGGGTTCTGAACCAGCTCCGCGCGGACGATGCGGGAGATACCGGTTGCGCTCACCCTGACGTCGGAAACGGGATTGGCGGCCGTGCAGGTGGCAGGTGCCGTCATCGTCACGGTGACGGTGACGTTGCCCGTCGGGTAATTGAGTGTGAACGCCGGCGGGTTGAATGGTCCGCAGAGCGGTCCGACGGAGCGCGCGTACTGCAGCGCGTAGGCGACCCCCGCGTCGAGCGCATACGTTTCGCGCGTGTCGGCCTGCACCGAGGCTTGCCTGAGGAAGGCTCCGCTCGCGAGCCGCAGAGCCGCCCAGATGAGCAAGAGGAACGCGGCCAGGAAGACGAGGACCAGCAGCAGTGACTGGCCGCGTTGGCGTCGGCGCCGCGACGACATCAGAAGCACCCCAGCGTGCCGACGCGCTGGCTCACGCGCAGGGTGACCGCCGCCGCGCCGACGGCGGACGGCCGGATGGTCACCGTGATGTCGCAGACCGGGTTGGCCGCGCGCGCGATGGTCAGCGACTGCATGCCGCGAGCGGCCACCGAGGTGGTGCCACCGACCGTGCGAGTCAGGTTGTTGGCCGCGTCGATGCGGTAGGTCACGACGGTGGCCGGCGGGGCTCCATAGGTCACCTGCAGCGTCCCGACGCTTGGTGTAATCGTCCCGATCGTCAACGTCGTGGCACTGCTCAGGTCGCGCACCAGCGGCAAGCTGGCACCGCTCACCGCCTTGCCGGCGGCGATCTGCCGCGTCTCGACGGTGAAGGTTCGGTAGCCGACGACGGTGGCGCCGGCCAGCGCCAGCGACACCACGGTCATGAGCACCAGCCCGAGCATCATCTCGACCAGGCTGATGCCCGATTGGCGCCTGGCGTGGCGGCTCATGGGCGCTCCTTGAAGAAGCGGAGCGTCTCGGAACCGCCGGCCGTCGCGGTCACCGTCAGGACGATCTCCTGCAACCCGAGGTCGTTGTTCGCGGCACTAAAGGTCTGGTTGACGGGGTTGTAATAGAGGATCTGGACCGCGAACGCATAGCCGGGCGCGGCCAGGCTGGCGTACGCGGGTGCCGGGGGCTTGGTCCGGTAGGGCTGGCTCTTGAGGTACTCGGCTTCGGACCGCGTCAGGCGGTCCAGGTTGGTGCTGACCCCGTAGCGCCGGGTCGCAATGCTCACCGTCGAGAAGGCGCCGAGGACGGCGACGACGACCACGCCCAGCAAGGCGATCGCCACCATGGTCTCGACCATGCTGAATCCTCGCGAATGGCGTCTCACTTCAGTGCTCCAATGAGTCCGTACATCGCCGAGATCAGCGAGACCGCAATGAATCCGACGACGACCCCGACCCCCACCGTCATGATCGGCTCGATCAATGACGTCATGGCCCGGATGCGGT
>DATNNA010000118.1:0-3300 GCA_035602075.1 Binatus sp. (SeqCode)
AGAACGGACCCCGGTCGATGACCTGACCGCCGGTGAGGTCGGCTACCTGATCGCCAACATCCGCAACGTCCGTGATTCACGAGTGGGCGACACGGTGACCGACGAGGCCCGGCCCGCGTCGGCGCCGCTGCCGGGATACCGGCACGTCACGCCGATGGTCTTCGCGGGTCTGTTCCCCACCGACACCGAGCAGTACCAGCAGCTCAAGGACGCTCTCGAGAAACTCCAGCTCAACGATGCCGCGCTGGTCTACGAGCCGGAGACCTCAGCGGCGCTCGGCTTCGGATTTCGATGTGGCTTCTTGGGCCTGCTCCATATGGAGATCGTCCAGGAGCGCCTCGAGCGCGAGTTCAACCTTACCCTGCTCGGAACGGCGCCCACCGTCGAGTACCGAGTCAAGCTGCGCAACGGGGAAGAAGTCCCGGTCGACAATCCGGATCACCTCCCGGATCCAGGCGAGATCGAGGCTATCAGTGAGCCAATGGTGCTGGCCACGATCGTCGTGCCGAGCACCTATGTCGGCAACATGATGGAGCTCAGCCAGGAGCGGCGCGGCCAGTTCCTCAACATGCAGTACGAGCCCGGTGACCGGGTGGTGATCACCTACCGGATGCCTCTCGCCGAGATCATCCACGACTATTATGACCAGCTGAAGTCGCGCAGCAAGGGCTATGCCTCGCTCAACTACGAGGTGGTCGGTTTCGAGGAGGCGAACCTCGTCAAGCTCGACGTGCTCGTCGCCGGGTCACCAGTCGACGCGCTGTCGATGATCGTGGACCGGACCAAGGCGCAGCAGCAGGGGCGACGCCTGGCGGAAAAGCTCAAGACCCTCATTCCGCGCCAGCAGTTCGAGGTCCCCATCCAGGCCGCGATTGGCGGCAAGATCGTTGCTCGCGAGACCGTGCCCGCGATGCGCAAGGACGTCACCGCGAAGTGCTACGGCGGCGACGTGACCCGAAAGCGAAAGCTGCTCGAGAAGCAGAAGGAAGGGAAGAAGCGCCTCAAGCGCGTTGGCAACGTCGAGATTCCGCAGGAGGCCTTCATGGCCGTGTTGAGCCTGGACTGATGGAACGCATTCATAGCCTCTACCTGCACGTGCCCTTCTGCACCTGGGTCTGCAAGTACTGCGACTTCAACGCCTACGCCGTCCTCGAGGGCTTGATTCCTCCCTACGTCGACGCGCTCAGCCACGAGATCGAGGTGGCCGGCGCCGAGCTACCCGTCGGCCCGCTCGAAACGGTCTTCATCGGGGGCGGCACGCCGAGCTTGTTGACGCGAGCCCAGGTGATGCAGGTGTTGGAGCGCGTGCGGGCGATCGGTCTGGCGCCGGGGGCTGAGGTGACGCTCGAAGCCAACCCGAGCAATGTCACAGCAGAGAACGTCGCTGGCTGGCTCGATGCCGGCGTCAACCGGCTCAGCATCGGCGTGCAGAGTCTTCGGCCCGACGCGCTGCGTTTTCTCGAACGGCTCCATTCCGGCACGGACGCGATCGCAGCGCTTCGCACGGCGCGTAGCGGCGGGTTCGCGAATGTCAGTGCGGATCTGCTGTTCGGGGTACCGGGCGTGAACATGACCGCCTGGCTCGACACCCTCGAGTCGGTGCTCGCCGAGGGCGTCCAGCATCTGTCCGCCTATGAGCTCACGGTTGAGTCAGGGACCCGGCTGGGCCAGGAGGTGAGGACGGGGCTGGTCCAGATGCCTGGCGAAGATGACCAGCTGGAGCAGTACTGGGCTGCGGCGGCGCGCCTCGAGGCCGCGGGTTACGGCCACTACGAAATCTCGAACTGGTCGCGACCGGGATTTGCCTGCCGGCACAACCTCGCCGCCTGGAACTATCAGCCCTACCTGGGGGCCGGGGCCGGGGCGCACTCGATGTTCCGCCTCGATGACGGGAGCACGGAGCGCCGGTGGAACGTGAAGGGGCCACATGCCTACATCAAGCAGGCGTCAGGCGGCGGCCATGCGCTCGACGGCAGCGAGACACTGTCGCCTGAGCGTGCTCGTGGGGAGGCGGCGATGATCGGCGTGCGGCTCCTCGACGGCACCCAGGCCGCGCACGGCTTTCCCGCCGAGCGGGCACGCTTGGTCGGCGCCGGGCTGCTTGCCGAGTACGACGGCCGTGTCCGTCTCACGAGGAGGGGCGTCGAGCTCGCCAACCAGGTCGGGGCGACCTTTCTGGTTTAGGAACGAGCCCGGGCCTGCGACCCGGCCTCCCGGACCTCAACCGTCTGCTCGCCGACTACGTGGGCGAGGCGCCGCGTTTGGGGACGCCGACTTTGGCCATGACGCGCTCGAAGAGATCGTAGGGCTGGGCGCCCATCACGAGATAGCGGTCGGCGATGACGTGGGCCGGGATACCGTTGATCCCCAGCTCCTCGGCTTCGGCACGACGCTCGTCGAGGTAGTCGCCGAACCGATTCTCTTTGATCGCCGCCTCCATTCCGGCGACGTCGACCCCGGCGCGTGCCGCGACGTCGCGTAGGACACTCATGTCGGAAACGTCGAGTCCCTCATCCCAGTAGGCCTTGAGCAGCTCGCGATGCATCGCGTCAAAGCGCCCCTGCTCCCGCGCGAATTCGGCGGCCTGCAGGGTGGGGCGGGAGTTGATCAGGCGCTCGTGCAAACTGAGGTGCAGGCCGACCGCGTCGGCCATGCGGTTCACCCCTTCCTGGGCCCTCGCCATGTAGGCGGCCGGCAGGACCTCGTCGCGCGGCCGCCCCTCCGGGGGGATCTCGGGATGCAGCTCGAACGGCACCCACTCGATCTCGACGTCGTATTCCCGGTCCAGTCGTTCGACTCCGACCGAGTCGATATAGCAGAAGGGTCAGACGTAGTCGGAGTAGATCCGGACCGGGGTGGGCATGGACCGAGGATAGTCGCTACAATCCGAGTTAGCACTCTCTGATCGAGACTGCCAACCATGGTGGAGCCCACTCCGCTCGACGAGCGCAAGCAGCAGATCCTGAAGGCCGTCGTCGCCGATTACACGGTGACGGGAATGCCGGTCGGTTCTCAGGTGCTCGCGGCCAAGCACTTCATCGCGCTGTCGTCGGCGACCATCCGCAACGAGCTGGCCGACCTGGTCGGCACCGGGTACCTGCAGCAGCCGCATACGTCCGCCGGCCGGATCCCGACCGACCGCGGCTACCGGTACTTCGTCGACTTCTTGATGGAGCCGGAGGCCGCCTCGGCCACGATCCGCCGGACGGTGAAGCAGGAGTTTGAAAGCGCGCCCCGCAGCGTCGATGGGATCCTGGAGAAGGCGGCGATGGTGCTGTCCTTGGTCACCGACAACGTGTC
>DATNNA010000119.1:0-2691 GCA_035602075.1 Binatus sp. (SeqCode)
GGTGAGCCCGGAGCCGAAGCCGACCAGGACGAGATGGTCGCCGGTTTTCAGCCGGCCCGCGGCCAGCGCATCTTTGAGCGCGAGCGGGATCGAGGCGGTCGACGTGTTGCCGTAGTTGGCAATCTCGTTGACCATCACGTCGGCGCCCACCCCCAGCCGCTTGCCGGCCGCTTCGATGATGCGGGCGTTGGCCTGATGCGGAACGATCAGCTTGACGTCCTCCAGCCGGACGTTCGCCTTCTCCAGCGCCTGCAGCGTCACCTGCGCCAGGATCTCGGTGGCGAAGCGGAACACCTTGCGCCCGTCCATACGGATCTCCGGGCGGCCGCGGCCTTCGGGACCGTCGGGGCCGGGCGCGACATAGATAAGGTCGCCGCCCGAGCCGTCAGCCCCGAGCACGCACGCCTTGATACCGGCGCCGTTCGAGCTCGGTCCCAGCACCACCGCGCCTGCGCCGTCACCGAAGACGACGCAGGTGCCGCGATCCTTGAAGTTGATGATCTTGGTGAGCGTCTCGCTGCCGATCACGATCGCCTGCTTCGCCTCGCCGCCACTGACGAAGCGGTCGGCCACGCTCATCGCATAAAGGAAGCCGGTGCAGGCTGCCTGCACATCGAAGGCAGGGCCGTGGGCGCCCAGCCGCTCCTGCACGCGCGAGGCGACCGAGGGAAACATCGAGTCGTTAGTAGAGGTGCTGCAGACGATGAGGTCGGTGTCCTCCGGGCGGAGCCCGGCGGCGGCCAGCGCGTCTTTCGCGGCTTCCGCGGCCAGGTCGGTCGCCGTCTCATCGACGGCGGCGATCCGCCGCTCGTGGATGCCCGTCCGCTCGCGGATCCAGGTGTCGGACGTCTCGACCATCTTCTCGAGGTCGGCGTTCGTCAGGATGCCGGACGGAACATAGCTGCCGACCGACTTGATGCTGGTAAGCATGCGTCTCCCCGGCTAAAGAATCTGGCTGACCAGTATATACCGGCATCCTCGCACTAGTTACGCCTTTTCACCGACCGTCAACAGGACCGTTGCCGCCCTCAACGGCGCGTGTTTCAGGCGAGGACGGTGACCTGGAAATGTCGCTCGCGGGGGCCGTCGAAGTCGGCGAAGAAGATGCCCTGCCAGCGCCCCAGCGCGAGGCGACCGTTACGCACCGGTACCACCTGCGAGGTGCCCACCAGCGTGGCCTTGATGTGCGCCGCGGCGTTGCCTTCGGCGTGCCGGTAGCCGTTCTCCCAGGGGACGAGCGCCTCGAGTGTTCGAAGGATGTCGGAGAGGGCGTCGGGGTCGGCGTTCTCATTGATGAAGACGCCCGCGGTCGTGTGCGGCACGTAAACCTGGCAGAGACCGGTTTGGACGCCGCTTTCGCGGACCACCTGTTGCACGCGATCCGTGATGTCGATCGCATCCGCGCGCTTGCCCGAGCGGACCTCGAGCGTGTCGATTTTCGCCGCGCTTCCCACGCACGACATCGTAACAATGGGTGCTCCGATCTCCCACGCTGCAGACCGGCACCCGATAATGGCGCAACGTGTCTCGCGACCTCCCGATCGGGAACGGCGCCCTGCTGGTCACCTTCGATCGCAACTACCAGCTGCGCGACATCTATTACCCGCGCGTTGGCCAAGAGAACCACACCAGCGGCGAGCCCTGCCGATCCGGGATCTGGGTGGACGGACACTTCGCCTGGCTGGACGACCCGGCCTGGTCCCGCAATATGGTCTACCTGCCCGACACGCTGGTTACCAACGTCACCCTTCGTCATCCGGATCTCGCGGTCAGCCTGACCTTTAACGACACGGTCGACCTCGGCCGCGACATGCTCGTGCGCCGGGTCAAGGTTTTGAACGAGGGGCCGGAGCGCGAGGTCCGCCTCTTCTTTCACTACGACTGGCACATCTACGGCACCGAGGTGGGCGACACCGTGATGTATTACCCCGCGGTCAAGGGGCTGGTCGCCTACAAGGGCCAGCGCTGCTTCGCCGCCTGCGGCCAGGTCGGTGATCGCCTCGGGCTCGACGGGTACGCCTGCGGCAAGAAAGACGTCGGCGGAGCGCAGGGTACCTGGCGGGACGCCGAGGATGGCGAGCTCGGCAACAACCCCATCGAGCAGGGATCGGTCGACATGACGCTGGCCCTCAACGCTGGCCGAATCGCCCAGGGGCAGACCGCCACCGCCTACCACTGGCTGATCGCCGCCCGCAACCTCGCCGAGCTGCAGACGGTCGCCGACGTCGTCATCCTGCGTGGACCGGAGGCGTTTCTCGAGCGCACGCGGTCCTACTGGATGGCCTGGGTCAACAAGGAAGAGCGCGAGTTCGGCGACCTCTCACCAAAGGTGGCCGACCTCTTTCGTCGCAGCCTGCTGGTGGTGCGCACCCAGATCGACGGCGGTGGCGCGGTGCTCGCCGCCAACGACACCGACATCATCAAGTTCGCCCGCGACACCTATAGCTACATGTGGCCGCGGGACGCCTCACTTGCGGTCTACGCCATGGACCAGGCGGGCTACGTCGACGTTCCGCGGCGCTTCTTCGAGCTCTGCGCGCGGATCGTCACCAAGGAGGGCTATTTCCGCCACAAGTACACGCCGGCGGGCGACCCCGGCAGCAGCTGGCACCCATGGGTCGATGCCACCGGGAAGCCGCAGTACCCGATCCAGGAGGACGAGACCGGATTGGTCCTCTTCGCCCTCTGGCA
>DATNNA010000120.1:0-5499 GCA_035602075.1 Binatus sp. (SeqCode)
CCCCAGCGCCGATCCGGCGCGGCCGGGTCCGATGATGGCGATCGTCGGTTTCTGCATGATTCCGTCTCGGTCACAGGGATCCAAGCGGTGCTTCAAATATAACGCGGAAGCGGTCGGTTGTCCTACTGCCCCCGCTAGGGCTTAACGCTTATCCGGCCGGATTCCGCGCGGAGAAATGCGAATCGCCCAGAGTACGAGCCACACTGCCAACACGATCAGCGCTCCAAAGAAAACGAGAGCGAAAACGAGGACGTACCAGTGTCCGAAGAAGGCCATCCCTACCCTCCCTTACGCGGGCGTCGGCTCCAGCCGGCCGGGAGGGATCTCAGGCCCGCGGTCGTCGGCCTTGGGCTGGGTCGGCGCCGGCCGCGGCGCTTCGGCCTTGGGCCGCTCCGGCACCGGCGGCACCTTGCCGTCCGGCGAGTTGATGACCGCGTCCATCTGCCAGCCCTCGATCGTTTCCTCGGTCTTGAGGTACTCCGCGAGTTGGACGAGCTTGTCGCGGCGCTCCGTCAGGATCTTCTTGGCACGCTGGTAGCCGGCATCGACGAGGCGGTGCACTTCCTGGTCGATCTCGCCGGCGACCTCTTCGCTGTAATTCCGCTGCTCGCCAAGGTCGCGACCGAGGAAGACGAGCTCTTCCTTGTGGCCGAAGGTCAAGGGACCGAGCTTCTCGGACATGCCCCATTCGGTGACCATGCGGCGGGCCAGCTTGGTGGCCTTGCCAATGTCGTCGGAGGCCCCCGAGGTGATGTCGCCGAAGATCAGTTCCTCCGCGACCCGGCCGCCGAGGATCACGGCCATGTCATCGTTGAGCTCGCTGCGCGAGACCAGGTAGCGGTCCTCGGTCGGCAGCTGCATCGTCCAGCCGAGCGCCATGCCGCGCGAGATGATCGAGACTTTGTGCACCGGATCGGCATTGGGGAGTGACTTCGCGACCAGCGCGTGGCCGATCTCGTGATAGGCGATGACATTCTTCTCGCGCTCGGTGATCATCCGCGACTTCCGCTCGGGGCCCGCGATCACGCGCGCGATCGCCTCCTCGAGCTCGAGCTGGCCGATCGCCTTCTTGTTATTGCGAGCGGCAAGGATCGCGGCCTCATTAATAAGGTTGCTCAGGTCGGCGCCGCTGAACCCGGGCGTCTGTCGTGCGAGGACTTCGAGGTCGACCTGGCCATCGAAGGGCTTGTTGCGCGCGTGGACCTCGAGGATCGCGCGGCGGCCGCGGATGTCGGGACGATCGAGCGTCACGTGACGGTCGAAACGGCCGGGCCGCAGCAGCGCCGGGTCGAGGACGTCCGGACGGTTCGTGGCGGCGATCACGATCACGTGGGTGTTGGTCTCGAAGCCGTCCATCTCCACCAGCAGCTGGTTGAGGGTCTGCTCGCGCTCGTCGTGACCGCCGCCGAGTCCAGCGCCACGCTGGCGCCCAACGGCGTCGATCTCGTCGACGAAGACGATGCACGGGGAGTTCTTCTTCGCCTGGTCGAACAGGTCGCGGACGCGCGAGGCGCCGACGCCGACGAACATCTCGACGAACTCAGAGCCCGAGATGCTGAAGAACGGGACGCCGGCCTCGCCGGCGACCGCCTTGGACAGCAGCGTCTTCCCGGTGCCGGGAGGGCCGACCATCAGCACGCCCTTGGGAATCCGGGCGCCGAGCGCGGTGAATTTCTCCGGGAACTTGAGGAACTCGACGATCTCGGTGAGCTCCTGTTTGGCCTCCTCCACGCCGGCGACGTCGTTGAAGGTAACCGCCGGTTTGTCACCGGTGAGCAGGCGGGCGCGGCTGCGTCCGAACGAGATCGCCTGGTTGTTGCCGCTTTGCGTCTGGCGCAGCATGTACCACATGAAGCCGCCGATCACCAGGAAGAGGATCACATTCGGCAGGATGACCGAAAGCAGCAGGTTGGACGAGCTGGGCGCCTCGGTGCTGAAGGGAACGTTGTCCGCGAGCAGCTTTGTCTCGATCTGGTAGGTGTCGCGGAAGGTCGTCTTCCAACGCTGACCGCTGCTGTCGGTCCAATCGACCTCCGTTCCGTTGCCCTTGATCACGGCCTGCTTGACTTCGTGACTGTCGGCTGCCTGAATCAGCTCGGAAGTCGTCTTATCGCCTGGCGCCGCGATCGAGTTGAAGCTCTTGTAACTGGCCCAGATGATCGCCAGCAAACCAGCGAGCAAAATGAAGTAGAAGATGTTGCGGTTTCGGCCTCTCATGGCCAAGTTATCTTAACACCGGGTTTTTAAGAATCCTGTTAACCAACACGAAGTAGAACGAGTTCAGCGGGGCTGTATTTCGAGGTGCAGCTGGCGGCGTGTCGCGGAGGTGACGCGCTTGCTCTCCGCCACCGTAACGCCGGGGATCCAGACGATTTCTTCGCGATCGGAAATAACCGGCAGGGTGTCACGGAGATGTCGCGGGACGTGGGCGTCGACCAGGATGTCCTGGAGGCGCTTGGCGTGCTCGAGCCCTAGCGGCCGCATGCGGTCGCCGGGCCGGCGGGTGGCGACGCTAAGCGGCTGCTGGACGCGGTCGGCGTCGAGGTGACCGACCTGGTCACGGGCCTTGAAGGCCGCCGGATCGCAGGTACAGGTGGTGGCGGTAAGACGCGCGGGCTGCGGTGGCGTCGGTGCGGCGCGCGCCGCCGGCTCGCCGCGGCGCAGGGCCTCGACCTCGAGGAACCCGGCATCGGGAACCAGCCGGCGGATGACGCGCCGCTGCAGGGCAGGCGGCAGCTTCGCGAACGCAACACGGTCGCGGGCGAGGTCGTCGGGGACCTGGGCAATCGCGCTGTCGAGAAAGCGGTCTTCTTCGCTGAGGATGTCGGCGGTGCGCGCCAGCAACTCCCGCGCGGCGGGATCGAAAGCATCGATCGCCGGGAGAACCTGCTGCCGCAGGCGATTGCGGGTGAAGCGCGGGTCCTCGTTGCTCGGATCGCGGCGCGGCGTGAGGTGGAGTCGCGTCAGGTAAGCCTCGATCTCGCTCCGCGAGATCTCGAGGAGCGGCCGCGCCAGGTCCGCGTCGCGGCGGCGCATCGCACCAAGTCCTCGGGAACCGCTGCCTCGAAGGAGATGGAGGAGGAGCGTCTCGACCTGGTCATCCTGCGTGTGGCCCGTCGCGATCGCGGTGCTGTTGGTGTCGGCGGCGGTCCCTCGCAAGAACGCGTAGCGCGCGGCGCGTGCCGCGCTCTCGGTGTGGGGCGTCTGGTCAGCGGCACGAGCGGTGTGGAACTCGTAGCCCCACATCGCCGCCATCGATGCCACGAAGTCGCGGTCGTCCTGGCTGTCTTCGCGCCAGCCATGGTCGAAGTGGGCCACCGTGAGGTGCAGGGGGACGGCCGGGAGAATCTCGCGCAAGATCGAGAGCAAGGCCAGCGAGTCTGGTCCGCCCGAGACCGCGACCACGACGCGCTCGCCCGGCTCGAAGATGTGATGGAGGCTGACAGCGATGGCGACCCGGCTGGGGAGCATCATGGAAATGGCGGAGGCAAGGATCGAACTTGCGACATACCGGGTATGGGCCGGTTGCTCTACCACTGAGCTACTCCGCCCAGAGCATCGGTTAGTTTAGCAAGGATGTCGCCGTCATTCGCTGAGATCGCGCCCCGCTATGACGCGCTGCGCCCGCTCGCTTCTGGGGATCGCGCGCGGCTCGAAACCATGCTGCGTGAGGCGGCACTCCAGCCCGGCGACCGGGTGGTCGAGGTCGGCTGTGGCACGGGACGGTTGACCCTGCCACTGTCGGCGCTGACGCCGGCGCGCGTCACGGGAGTGGACTCAGAGGTACGCATGTTGGATGTGGCGCGGGGCAAGGACGCCGCCGGCCGCGTCGATTGGGTTCGGGGCAGCGCTTACCGCTTGCCGCTGGCCGATGGTGCCGCCGCGCTGGTGATGATGGTGATGGTGGTACACCTGCTGCGCCAGCGGGTGCGCGCGTTCACGGAGACGCGGCGCATCCTGCGACCCGGTGGGCAGTTGAGCCTCTGGACGTTCACCCCGCGGCACGTCGAGGAGTTCTATCTGAATGCCTACTTCCCGAGCATCGCCGTTATCGACCGGCCGCGCTTTCCCTCGGTGGCGGTGCTGAGCGCCGAGCTGCAACGCGCGGGGTTCGACGAGCCGCGGGTGCAGCTGATGGACGAGCCCCGGCAACTGGACATCGCCGACGTCGTCGACCGCGTGCGCGGCCGGTATATCTCGACCCTGGCGATGCTGCCGCCCCTCGAGTACCGGCTCGGGCTGCAGCAGCTCGAGGAGATGCTGGCCCAGGACCGGTCGATCCGCCTGACGCAGCGCTCCGAGTGGGCGATCATCACCGCCCGCAAATGAAAAGAGGAGCCCAGTGGCTCCTCTGTTGCTAGCTTGGTTGCGGCGGCGAGATTCGAACTCGCGACCTTCGGGTTATGAGCCCGACGAGCTTCCACTGCTCCACGCCGCGCGCAGCCCCACAGCGGGGCGAGAGCGTCATTCTAGGCGGGTCCCATCTCCCCCGTCAAGCCGAGGCCGGGCCCTACTTGAAGCGGCCGCCCCGCTTGGCTTCGATGTTGCGCTTGATGTCGAGCAGGCGCTCTTCGCTGGTCTTCAAAAACTTCGAAAGTTTCTCTTCGAAGACCGGGTCGGCGCCCTCGGGCAGCTCGCGTTTGCCGCGGCCGCCGCGCCGATACGAGCGCGGCAAAACGGGCGCGGACATCCCGACTGGGCCGTCCGGAACGGCCGCCTGCTTCAACGACAGGTCCATCTTCCCGTTGGTCGAGTCCACGTTGAGGACCTTGACCTTGACCTTGTCGTTCATCTTCACGTGGTTATTGACATCGCGGACGTACTCGTTCGCGATCTCCGAAATATGAACCAGTCCTGTCCCCGATCCCTCGATCTGTACGAAAGCCCCGAAGTTCGTAATCCCGACGACCGTCCCTTCTACTACCGTCCCAGGCGTTACTGCCACCTAACCCGCAGACCCTCCTAGTGCCATAAATTCCTCCACCAGTTTTCGATTCTTCCAAATACGCCGCCGCCGTCTTGCTTGCTTGCCGATTGCGTCACGCTCGGCGCCGCCCCCGCGGTTGGCGATCCAACGGCGGCCGGCGATGCCGAGTCCTTAACGATGACATAAACCTGCTCGCCGGGCCGGGCAAAGCCCGATTTGCGGGCGGACTCCTCCATGGCGCCGGGCGAGCTACCGATGGCGAGCTCCTTCCGCGTCTGCTCGTTGGAGGCGGCGAGCTGCGCGTTTCCGTCGCGCAGCGTCTGCACCTCGTGATTGAGCCGCAGGTTGAGCACCAGTTCCGATCCGAACGCCCACACTCCCCAGAGAACAATCGCCCCAACGACAAGCCAGATCAGCCGATCGGGCGCGGCGAGGTGGACCTTCGCGCGGGAGGCTTTTGGTTCGGAAGTGCTCAAGACGTGGTCTGGGATTGTTGCAAGATCAAGCCGGCCCGAAAACGGACCGATTATAGGGACGGTTCCCCGGGTTGGCAAGGCCGTCAACTCGCAAGC
>DATNNA010000121.1:0-4615 GCA_035602075.1 Binatus sp. (SeqCode)
CGATGTCGGCGATCTGCCACTCCGGCCGGTTTGCGGACCAGAGCGCCACCCGGTCCTGAGGATTCAGCCCCTCGGCGAGCAGGGCATTGGCCATTCGGCTCACGGCCCGGCTGTAGTCCGACCAGCTGATCGGCGTCCAGCTCTGCCCGCTCTTGAAGTGGAGAGCGGGCGCGTCGCCCCGGCGCTGCGCGGTGCGCTGAAACAGTCCCGGCACGGTTTCGGGAAGCTCGCTGGGCGTCTCGGAGGGCGCCAGCGCACGAACGGCGGCGCTCATGCCGCCACTATAGGAGAACTCCGGCGGCTAGCCATAAGCCTTTGGCGAGTTGTTACGTATCCTATGAGATAGAGATGGTTGTGGGCACCTGCGAGCTCATCTTCCAGTTGCCGGAAAATCACAGCCTCAAGGGAAAACGCCAGGTGAGCCGTTCGTTGGTGCAGCAAATCCGGGGCCGCTTCAATGTGTCGGTCGCCGAGGTGGCTGACCTGGATCGCTGGCAAACACTGGCGATCGGGGTGAGCTGCGTCAGCAACGACAGCCGCCATGCCAACGAGGTGCTGAGCAAGATCGTCGACTTCGTCGAGGACCACAACGGCGGCGCCGTGCTGCACCAGCACCACATCGAGATCCTCAGGACATGAGTCCCGCAACTCGAGCCGACGAGGTCGGAACGATGGAGGAAGGTCCCCTGGCGGCTGTCCTCGCCGCATTGGCGCGGGATGACCCGAGCGGCGTGGTGGCCGCCCTCGACGGCCAACTCCACCAGGGGCGCCCCGGGAGCCCCGCCGCCCTCCGCCAGCAGGTCGGAGAACGGCTGGCCATGGCACTGGCTCCACAGAAGGGGCAGGTGGCTCGCTGGATCGACGCGCTCGCCGCGTCGCCCTCGCCAACCGCTCGCCAGGTCGCCTGCTTGCTGCTCGCCAGCCGCTATCCCGAGGATCCGGCCGGCGTCCTGCGAACGGCCGAGATGCTCGCCGACGACCCACACTGGGAAGTGCGCGAAGCGGCCGGCGGCCTGCTCGGCACCCTGCTGGACCGCGACTTCGCCAAGATCCGCGGACGCCTGGAAGTCCTTCGTTCGTCCCGCTCCGAGAATCTGCGGCGGTCGGTGGTGCAGGCCGTGAAGTACGCGGCCCGTCGAGACAAACCCGAGCGGGTCCCCCAGTTGCTGGCGCTCTTGCAACCGCTCATGCGGGACGAGGAGCCCTACGTCCGCCGCAACCTCGGCCCGTCTGCCATCGGCGACGGCCTGCTGCGCGTTGATCCCAAGGAGACCCTGAAGTGCCTGCGGGAATGGTCGCGCGACCGCGACCAGATCGTCCGCTGGAATGTCGCGATGGCCTTCTCGAGCGCCATCGGCTCATTCCACTGGCCGGCGGCCAAATCGATCCTGGAGCGGCTCGCGAAGGGGCCGGAGCCTCTCGTCCGGAACGCCGTCGCAAAAGCGATGCGCCGCTCCCGGCAGCGCTACACCGATGAAGTGGAAGAAACCCGCTTACGATGGCTCAAGGATCCCGACCGCGCCGCCACGGCTGAACTGGTTGGCCTACTGAAGCGGCGCTAACCGTCGGCGCCGCAGCGCCACCTAGTATGGGTTTAGCTCTTGAGTGAAGCGGTTGCGCCTCAATCCTTGATCGATGCCTTTCAGGCAACGCTGCCATGGCCGCTCGATCCGTTTCAGGTGGAAGCGATTGAAAAGCTGGAAGCGCATCAGGGCGTGCTGGTCTCGGCGCCGACCAGCTCGGGCAAGACCGTCATCGCGGATTACGCGGTCTTCCGCGGCTTGGAAACCAACGCGCGCACGATTTACACGACCCCGCTGAAGGCGCTGTCGAACCAGAAATACCGCGACTACCGGCGGCTGCACGGCGAGGGCTACGTCGGGCTCGTCACCGGCGAGAACACCATCAACCCGGGCGCACCCGTTGTCGTGATGACGACGGAGATCCTGCGCAACCTTATCTATGAAGACCCGCAGCGGCTGGAGCAAGTCCGCTACGTCATCCTCGACGAAGTCCATTACATCGATGACTTCCCGCGCGGCGCGGTCTGGGAAGAGATCATCATCCAGGCGCCGCCCCACATCAAGTTCATCGGCCTCTCCGCGACCATCAGCAACTTCCAGGAAGTCGCGGAGTGGATGAGCCTGCAGCGGGGCGATATCGCCACCGTGAGCGTGACCAAGCGTCCGGTGGAGCTTCGGCTCTGGCTGGCGATGCGCAACGACTTCTACCCCTTGCTCGACGAGCAGGGTGGCATCCCGCGGGAGACGCGCCAACGCGCGCAGGCGGAGACGTCGACCGATTTCCGCTTGTCTCAAAGGCGACGGCCGCCGGAAAACGACCTGCTCCCCGTCGTGGAACGGCTCCGGCGGCGGGAATTCCTGCCGGCCATCTACTTCATCTTTTCGCGGCGCGGCTGCCGCGAGGCGCTGGCACGCTGCGCCGTGCACGGCTTCGACCTGACGAGTGATGCCGAGAAGGCCCAGATCGACGCGACCATGAACGCTCGCCTCGACCAGATCGGAGACCCCGACGAAGCCGAGCTGTACCGCAATCTGCTCGATGGCGAAACGCTTCGGCGGGGGCTGGCGATGCACCACGCCGGTCTCCTCCCTTACCTCAAGGAGCTTGTGGAAGACCTCTTCCAGCGCGGCCTCATCAAGGTCGTGTTCGCCACGGAGACCCTGTCCCTGGGCATCCATATGCCGGCGCGGGCCTGCGTGGTCTCATCCTTTACCAAGTTCGACGGCCGCGACTTCGCCCCGCTGACCTCCGGCGAGCTCACCCAACTCATGGGTCGGGCGGGGCGCCGCGGGATCGACCCGATCGGGCACGGGGTGATCCTCAAAGAGCCGGACATCGACATCGGCACGGTGTTCGAGGCGGCCACCGGCGATGAGATGACCGTCGAAAGCAAGTTCGCCCCCACCTACAACATGGCGCTGAACCTGCTTCGCTACCACCCGCCCGACGAAGTCGACCTCCTCATGGAACGCTCCTTCGGCCAGTACCAGAAGATAGTGGCCCGCCGCGGACTGGACGACCGGCTGGCGAACCTGCGGCAGCGCCTGGCCGATGTCGTCGCCAGCCGCTTCAACGCCGAGGGCGAGCCCTGTTGCACCGAGCCGACCTTCACCGCCTTCGTTCGCGCCGAGGAGGAGATCGCCTCACTGCGGACGCGGATGCGCCGGCTGCGCAGCGAGCATTGGCGACGCGGCCGTCGGCGTCGAGGCGGTTCGTCCCGGGAGGCGGGCGGTCAGACCCTCGCCCAACTCAAGGAGGAGCTGCAGACGTGGCAGCACAAACTCAACGAGCTGCCCTGCCGCAAGTGTCCATTTGTCGCCGAGCATCGAGCACACCACGCCGAAGTCCGCGAGCTGCAGGCGCGAATCCGCGCGTCCGAGCAGGACGCCGAACGAAGCCAGGGAGAATACCGGCGGCGAATGCATGCGCTGCGCGGCGTGCTGGGCGAGCTTGGCTTCCTCGAGGGGGCGGTCCCGACCGAGAAAGGCTTGCTCGCCTCTCGGATCTATGGCGAGAACAGCTTGATCATCACCGAGGCCATCGCCGACGGCTGGCTGGAGGAGCTGACGCCGGCGGAGCTGGCCGCCTCGCTGGTGATGGTCACGGCCGAGGACCGTAATCGCGATCGCCCGCGGCCGCGGCGGCGCCTCCCCACCAGCGCGGTTGCGCTCGCCCAGAAGCGACTCCGCATCATCTATTACCGCTTCTCGGCCCGAGAGAAGGAGCGGGGCGAAGAAAACCTCCGACCGCTCTCGACGGACTATGTCAACTTCACCTACGACTGGTGCAGCGGGCGCCCGCTGACCGAGATGCAGGCGCCGACCGACGTCGAGCTGGGCGACGCCGTCAAAGCGCTGAAGGGTCTCTACAGTGCGCTACGCCAGATCGAATGGGCGGTGGTCGACCGGCCCGCGCTGCGCAAGCTCGTGCTCAAAGCCCGCGAGAGCCTGGAGCGCGATCTCATCACCCGAGTCTAACGCGCCCTTATTGTCTCCGCGCTTTTCCACGCCGGAGCGGGGCCCCTTAGTCCCGCCCCTCTTCCTGGGCGAGTTTCTCGGAGATGCGGTAGACCTGCTCCGGCAGGTCGGCGATGTCGTAGAAGCGCAGTGGTTTCTTGAGTCGCTTCGCAATACCGAGCTGCACTTTGACCCCCAGGCTCATCGTGCCGAAGACCCAGACCTCGTCGCAGCGCGCCAGCAGGTTATTGATCGCCTCCCGCACCAGCTGCTTTGGCACCGTGTGCAGCAGGTAGTAGTCGAAGAGCATGAAGGGGTTGATGGGGACGTAGCCCTCGTCGAGGACCAGCTTGGAGACGTGCATGCGCCAGAAGAAGTTGCGGTTCGACATGGCGATGTAGATGAGTTTCTTCGGGTGACGGATCGTCTGCTCCAGCTGCTCCAGCGGGCTCGCCTCGGCGACGGGACTGAAGATGGATGCGAGAATCGCCTCAGCCGACTTGCCGACGGCGGCGGGCTCATCCGGTGCCGTCCGCGGGAGGGGCGGCGCCTCTTCCGGCTCCACGGCATCGCGCTCCCGATCTCGCGACATGTTGTCGGAAGTTTAGGCGCCCACCAATTGAGCGTCAAGCAAA
>DATNNA010000122.1:0-12092 GCA_035602075.1 Binatus sp. (SeqCode)
TTCCAGGCATTCCAGGAACTGCTGAACGGCATCCAGTTCGACATCGCCTCCACCGTCTTTCGGGTGCAACTGGTCAAGGAGCCGCCGACGCCGACGCCTCCGGCCGCGCTGGCGACCGCGCGGGGCAGCCAGGCCGGGGCCGCCACCGCCACCGCGGCCGGGCCGAACGGTGGCGAAGGAAAAGCGGCGCCGGTGGCAGCGGGGAAGCTCGGGCGGAACGACCCCTGCTACTGCGGCAGCGGCAAGAAGTACAAGAAGTGCCACGGCCGCTGAGCCCCGCGGACGTCAGGACTTCACCCGACGCATGTCCCTGAGTACCGGCGGAATCCTCCTGCCGAGGAAGTCACCCAGGCTTCCGTCTTCGCGAACTTCGTAGTAGCCCGACTGACCGCCGCCGCCGTATCGGGCGCCAGCAACGATGACCAGCAGGGGGAGGATCAGCAGGACGGCTGGGACGTGGGCGAGGAAGAAGGCACTGAGAAGCAGGATGCTGAGAACCGCCGGGATCAGGCCGATCGTCCAGCGTCTCCGGTCGGTGATCAGAACGATGGGACGCTCGTCTGGTTCCGAGCCCTCTTTCGGGGTCCAGGTCATTCGGACCCACAGATTGCCTGGTAGCTTCGACTTGTCGAGCAGTGGCGAGACCTCTCGGGCAAGCTTACCCGGAGACCCTGGCCAGGTTCAGGAATGCCCGGGTTCGGGTAGGATTTCCGGCGATGACGAAAAAGAAAGCGACGAAGGCGGCCAAGGCGGCACCGGAACCGAACGCGCCCAAGCCCGCGGCGGCAGGCGCGCCCGCGCCCCGCGCGCCGTTCCGCCGGCCGCAGAGCCTTAACTTTGCCGGCGTCGGCCGCAATGACATCTGCCCCTGCGGCAGCGGCAAGCGCTTCAAAAACTGCCACGGACACTAACCATGGACGAGATCCTCGAGAACGCTAACGACCTGCTGAAGAAGATTCTCCAGCTCCAGGAGCATCTTTGACGTTGCCGCTAAGGACGCTCGTCTCGAAGCGCTCCAGAAAGACCTAAACGACCCCGACCTCTGGCAGGACCCACCGCGGGCGCAGCGGCTCGCCCAGGAAGCCAAGGGCCTTCGCGATGAGGTTTCCGTCTGGCACAAGCTGGAGGCGCGCGCCCGCGACGTGATCGGCCTTGCCGAGATGGCGATCGCCGAGGGCGATGGGCACATCGAAGCCGCCCTGCGGCACGACCTCGAGGCGCTCGACAAGGACGTCAGCCGGCAGGAGGTCGACCTCCTCTTCGCCAACCCCTACGCCGAGCACCCCGCGCTGGTCAGCATTCATGCCGGCGCCGGCGGGACCGACTCGCAGGACTGGACCGACATGCTGCTGCGCATGTACCTGCGCTGGGCGGAACGGCGCAAGATGCACGCCGAGATCCTCGATGAGGCCCCGGGTGAAGAGGCCGGCTACAAGAGTGTGACCGTCCGGATCACCGGCAAGCGGGCCTTTGGCTGGTTGCGGGCGGAGCGCGGCGTGCACCGGCTGGTCCGCCTCTCACCGTTTGACCAGGCGCACCGGCGGCACACCTCCTTCGCGCTGGTCGAGGTGATTCCCGAGATCGAGGATGACGGTGACATCGAGATCCGTCCGGAAGACCTCAAGGTGGACGTCTACCGGTCGAGCGGCGCGGGCGGGCAGCACGTCAACAAGACGTCGTCGGCGGTGCGCATGACCCATCTGCCGACCGGCATCATCGTCACCTGCCAGAACGAGCGCTCACAGATGAAGAACCGCGACATGGCGCTCAAGGTGCTGCGCTCGCGGCTGGTTGCGCTGCGCGAGCAACAGCGAACGGAGCAGCGGCAGGAGCTGAAGGGCGAACATCAGTCCAACGAGTGGGGCAGCCAGATCCGCAGCTACGTCCTGCACCCCTACACGCTGGTGAAGGACCACCGGACGGGTTATGAAACGGGCAACGTTCAAGCGGTCCTCGACGGCGACCTCGACAACTTCATGGAAGCCTTCCTCCGCCTCGACGCCGGGCGTGAGGGGAAGGCTGCCTAAGCGAGCGGATCAGGCGGCGATCGCGGGCGCCGGAACCGCTGACTCGGCGCGATGCTCGTTGCGGAGCGCGATGCAGACGCTGGCGAAGACGATCACGGTCCCGATGAAGTAGGCCTCGCCCAACAAGCGGGTGATGCCTTGCGGGATCAGATCGAGCAGACCGTTCCAGTGGGGGAGGGGATAGACGATCAGCAGGTAGTGGACGGCGGGTGCCGCCGAGAAGCAGACCCAGGCCGCCAGCAGCGCTCGGATTTGCCAGCGTGACATCAAGCCGCTCAGGGCCTGCCGCACCAGCAGGACAATCGGCAGGATGAGGATCACCAGGGGAAAGCTCCAGGTGACCGTGCTGATCAATGGCAGGGCGGTGACAGCCGGGGCGAACTCGAGCCCGGACCGAGAAGCGCGCGATGTGACGCGGAGCACGATGGCGAGCAACACCAGGATCGCCGGCCAGTCGATCAGCCGGCCGCACCAGCCGGCGCCGCCGCCGACGTTTGCCGTGTTCGGATCACACAGCCGGGCGGCGACGCCGGCGAGCGACTGGTTTTCTCGGTAGCCGGTGCCGGCCGCCAGGTGCGGCAGCATGTCGCGGAAGAAATAGATGTTGTGGTCTAAGGAGGTGACCGCGAGCCCGAGCGCGAGCCCGCCAAGGACGGTCAGGACGGCGGCGGCCAGGAGCTTCCAATGCCGGCGCCAGATGAGGTAGGGGAACAGCGCGGCGGGGAAGAGCTTGAAGATGGCCGCGGCGCCGATCATCACCCCGCCGGCGACGTCCCGCCGCAGCTGCCAGCAGGCCCAGGCACCGGTCAGTAACAGGAGGAGCAGCGAGTTCATCGTCCCGGCGAGAACGCTGTTGGCCAGCGGGAAGAAGGTCGTGAGCACCGCCACGATGACAAACAGCTCGGCTCGCCGAGGCCGTCCGATCATGCGGTAGATGATCAGCACGCTGGCAAGGACCGCAGCCTGGATCAGGAACAGCCAGATCCGGACGGCGACGTCATTCGAGATCCAGGTGAGAGGGATCAGCAGCACGGCGAACGCCGGTGGATAGAGGTAACCGCTGCTCAGCGACCAGTCCCATGGAACGTGGTTGCGAACGAAGTTGGCGTACGGATCCCCCCCGGTCGTGATCTGCTGGGCCGCGAATAGGTAATCCTGGAAGTCGTCGGCGCGGGGCGCGTGCGGGCCCAGCAGGGGCAGCAGAAAGCGCCAGGCGTAGAAGGCCAGCAGGATCCCGATCAGGGCGCTGAGGGCAACCTGGCGCGGATCAGGCCAGCCCAGCAATCGACGCACGGGCGTATAACCGGCGAAACGAGCCAGTCACGCCCGCCGTTACATGGCCGTCACAAGATCCCGGAAAACCGGCCGAACCGTTCCCACCGCCACCTTCTTGTGGTTGCGCAGCGTCGGCCGCGCAAAGTTGCTGAGCGCCTCGCGCTCGCTCTGGTCGAGCCAGCCGAGCTGCTCGAGGGCCGCCATCACCGCGACCGCGGTCCAGGTTCCATCACCGCTGTCGAGCTTCACGGCCAGACCCTGCTTCGAACGCCGGTCGCCGGTGCAGTGCGCGCCGGCCGCGCCGCCCTTCGCGACCAACCGTCCGCCGGTGACCTCCATCAGCCGGGTGTCGAAGCGGTCGGTGCCGCCGATCAGAAAGGGGTGCTGCGTCATCGCCGCAACAACCGTCATTGGGAGCTCATCGGTGGATGTCAACAGGGCAGCGAAGCTCCGCGCCATCGCCGCGAGGGGCACGGCGGCGTTTGGTGCGCTGCAGCCGTCGATCCCGTAATGGATGACCGCCGGCGGGCAGCCGGTCAAGTCTTCGATGACCCCGCGGATGCGCTGCTGGACTGGATGGGCGGGATCGAGATAGGTTTCCAGCGGCGCGTCAAGTGCGCGCGCGGCGGCCAGCATGCCCGCGTGCTTGCCGGAGCAGTTGTTAAAGACCGCCAGCGGCTCGTCCATTTGATGCCGTGCCGACGTCGCGGCCGGTTCGTAGTACGGCCAGTGCGCGCCGCATTGCAGGGCCGACTCCGCGATCCCGGCACGCCGCAACAGGTCGCGGACGATCTCGACGTGGCGGGGCTCGCCACTGTGCGACGCCGCCATGATGGCGATGTGTTCGGCGCCTAACTCATAACGCCCGGCGATCCCGGTACTGAGGCTGCCGATCGCCTGGAGGGGCTTGGCGCAGGATCGAAAGTACGTCACGCGTCCCGGGTCCCCGAGGCTGGCGTGGACCTGGCCTTCCGCATCGACGACGGCCACGTGGCCGAGGTGGATTGCCTCCTCGACCTCGCCACGCTCGACGCGGACGAGTGGGACGGCCAACTTCGGCATTCGGCTGAGTATAAAGAGGGTAGCCTCCTCACTTTGGACCCAGCGTGAAGGGACGCAGCAATGCGCGACGAGATGCCCTATACTGCGCGAGTCGTTTGGCCCGAAAGGGCTCGGCCTGCCGTGGCCCCGGCTTTCGGAATGGATTTGTTTTCGTGCCAGCAACAATCACGACCCAGCCGACACGGACGACGCTGCCAGCGAGGGCGCGCGTGGCCGCGATAGTCCCGGCCGTCCCGCAGATCAGCCTGCAGGGCGTGGAGAAGACCTATCCCAACGGCACTGTCGCCTTGCGCGACGTCACCCTCGAAATTCCCAAGCAGGACTTCGTCTTTCTGGTGGGTCCGAGCGGCGCCGGCAAGTCGACGCTGGTCCGCCTGTTGATCCGTGAGGAGAAGGCGACCGCCGGCAGCGTCCACGTCGAGGGCCAGGACCTGAGTCGCCTCAAGCGGCGGCATTTACCCTACCTGCGCCGCAAGATCGGCATGGTCTTCCAGGATTTCAAGTTGCTCCCCAACCTGACCGTGTTCCAGAACGTCGCCTTCGCGCTGCGCGTGACCGAGGGCGCCCTGCGCCATCTGAAGCCGAAGGTCGAGGAAGTGCTCAGCATCGTGGGGCTCGAAGGGAAGGAGAACAAGTACCCGGACCAGCTTTCGGGCGGCGAGCAGCAGCGGGTGGCGATCGCCCGAGCGCTCGTCCACGACCCACGGATTTTTCTCGCCGATGAGCCCACAGGAAACCTGGACCCGGCCACCTCGTGGGAAATCATCCAGCTGCTCCTGCAGATCAATGCACGCGGTACCACGGTGCTGATGGCGACCCACAACCGGGAGATCGTCGACGTCATGCGGCGCCGGGTCGTGGCCATCGAAGGCGGCCAGATCGTCAGAGACGAGGATGCGGGAGGGTACCATGCACCGGCTCTGGAATCGCATTGACTTTGCCTTCAGCAGTGCCTGGCAGAACTTCTGGCGGAATGCCGCCGTCAGTATCGCCAGCGTGCTCATCGTCTGGGTGGTCCTTCTCGCCCTCGGCAGCCTGCTGCTCGTCTTGCACTCGCTCGATCAGATCGTGGCGCTCGAGAAAACCAAGGCCAGCGCCATCTCCGTCTACCTGGCCGACAGCACACCGCTCAGTAGCGCCATGGATTTCAAGCTGCACCTCGAGAGCGATCCGCGGGTGAGCAGCGTCGCCTACGTTTCCAAGGACCAGGCGATGGCACGATTTCGGCAGCTGCCGGCATTGGATCCGAGCGTGATCGATACGCTTGGCACCAACCCGCTGCCCGCCAGCCTCGACGTGACGGTCAAGGACATTCGCGACCTCGGGGCGATCGACCAGGAGGTGCGGACCTCGCCCCTGGTCGATAAGTCACCGGCGACGAATTACGAGCCGAACGTCATCGACAAGATCATCCTCCTCGCCCGCGTGGCGGGGATTGCCGGGCTGGTCCTCATTGTCGGGTTGACCGGGTTATCGGTCTTCATCATCATGCTGACCATCCGGACGGCCATCTATCTCCGCCGGAAGGAGATCGAGGTGATGAAGCTGGTAGGCGCGACCGACTGGTTCGTGCGCTGGCCCTTCATCGTCGAAGGTCTGATCGTCGGCATGGTCGGCGCCGTGGTGGCGGTGCTCATCGTCGGCTTCGGCTACCGGCCGGCCGTGATCAACCTGCAAAGCGTGCTGATCTTCGTTCCGCTCGCCTTTGATCCCTATTACCTGCGGCTGGTGCTGGCGGCGATGCTCGCCTTCGGCTTGTTGCTGGGAAGCGTGGGGAGCTATCTGGGGGTAAGGCGGTTCCTCAAGCAATGAGGCCGGCCCGGCGCCACGCGGCGCTCGCCATCGCCGTGCTGACCGTGATTCTCGTGAGCACGGTTTCCGATACCGTCTACGACAAGCAACACCAGTTGCAAGGCCTCAACGGGCAGATCATCGCGACCCGAACACAGATCCGGCAATTGCTCGATCAGGAGCACGCGCTGCGGGCACAGGTCGCCGCCCTGGACGCGCAGCTCACCGCCGTTCAGGGCCAGATCGACCAGGAGACGGCGAAGCTGGTCCTGCTCGGGCAGCAGGTCGACCAGGCCAAGGAGCAACTGATACAGAAGCAGGCGGAGCTCGCGCGACACATTGCCGATTTCGGCAAGCGGATGCGGATCATGTACAAGAGCGGCCAGGTGAGTGGCGTCGAGCTGGTCTTCTCGGCCGCGAACTTCACCGACCTGATGAATCGGATCTTCTTCTTCAACGACATCGTTCGGGAAGACCGCCGCCAGCTGGCCGAGTTGCAGAAGGAACGGGCCGCCATCGAAGCGATGAAGGTCGACCTCGAAGCCAAGCAGGCCGAGCAAGCGCAGGTCGTCAAGCAGATCAAGGATCAGAAGGCGCAGTTACAGGCAGTGCGCGACCAGCGTGCCGCCCGCGAGCAGCAAATCGCCGCCATCGAGGCACAGTTCCAGCAGCAGCTGGCCGAGATGCAGGCGCAACGGGCCGCCCTGCAGGCGCAGATCGGGACCTTGATTCGGGAGAGCTCCCGTGCACGCTCGTCCGGCAAGTGGAAGTGGCCGCTGGACGGTGCCCTTACCCAGGGTTTCGGTTGCACCAGCTATCCGTTCGAGCCCTACGAGCCCAGCTGCCCCAGCAAGCATTTCCATAGCGGCCTCGACATCGCCGCCGACTATGGCACCCCGGTGCATGCCGCCGACGGCGGCATCGTGCACAACTTCACGATGGGCTGCAGCTGGGGAGGCGGGCTCTGTGGGTACGGGCGCTACGTGATCATCGTCCATGCCGGAGGCTTCACCACGCTCTACGGGCACCTGTCCAGTTGGGCCGTTGCTGACGGCGTCCAGGTCGACAAGGACACCGTCATCGGATACGAGGGCAGCACGGGAAACTCCACGGGACCGCACGTCCACTTCGAGATCGACCTGGCCGGCATGCCCGTTGACCCGCTCGCCTACCTGCCGGCGTGATCGACTCCTCCGGTGATACCCCCCATCCTGGCCCTCCCCCACAAGGGGAGAGGGAATCGAATGCTGGCGCAGTTCCGATAGCGGGCCGGAACGATAATCGGGTAATGTCCCGAGCCAAGAACATCGCGATCCTGCTGGTCGTCGCGATCGCTGCGTTTTACGCCGGCAGCCTCGCCGAGTTTCAGTTGGGTGCGTTCGCCCCCGACTGGGCGAAGTCGCTCCTCTTCTACACGCCACCAAAATCCAACGTCGACTACCGCACCCTGGACGACGTCTTCACCACCATCCAGCAGCATTACGTCAAGCCCGATGCCAATGGCGTCAAGCTGACCGAGGGTGCCGCCGCCGGCATGGTCAACGCGCTCGGGGACCAGTTCTCCCGCTACCTGACGCCCGACGAGTACCGCGCCAACCAGAGCTTCCTCAGCGGCCAGTTCGCCGGGATCGGCGCGACGGTTCAGCAGAAGACCGACCAGATCGTGCTGGCCAGCATCCTGCCGGGAACGCCGGCGGAGAAGGCGGGGCTCAAGGCGGGCGACGTGGTCACCAGCGTGGACGGTCAAAGCACCAAAGGGTGGACCGCCGACGACGCCGTCAATCACATCCGCGGTAAGGCCGGGACCACGGTCAAGCTCCAGATCAGCCGGAACGGCCAGACGCTCACCTTCGACCTCACCCGTCAGGAGATCAACGTGCCCAGCGTCGCCACCCACATCTTCGACAACCGGGTGCTGTACGTGCGCGTGTTCGAGTTTGGTGGCCGGACGGCCACCGAGTTCGACCAGGCGCTGAAGGACAACCTCAAGGGATCGGTCAGCATGATCGTGCTCGACCTGCGGGACAACCCGGGTGGGTACGTCGACGCCGCCAACGACGTCATCAGCGAGTTCGTGAACCAGGGAACGAGCACCATCCTCGTGTCACGCGGTGGCAAGGAGGATGTCAAGAAGGTCACCGGCACCGGTCGCGCCTTCACCAACCCGCTTGTCGTACTCGTGAACGAGAATTCCGCGAGCGCATCAGAGATCACGGCGGGCGCGATCAAAGACCGTGGGCGGGCCAAGCTCGTGGGCGTCAAGTCTTTCGGTAAGGGTTCCGTCCAGGAAGATTTCCCGCTCCGGGACGGCGACCTGCACCTCACGATCGCGCTGTGGCTGACGCCCAATCGTCACTCGATCGACAAGACCGGGATCACTCCCGACACGATCGTTACCCTCGCCAGCCCCCAGGACGAATATGCCGTGGATAAGACCCCCAACGACTTCGCAAAGGACACGCAACTCACCGCGGCGCTGAAGCTGTTAGAGGGTTAGGTGGCCGGCCGGCGGTCGCCTACAATCGTTTTGTATGCCGGATGAGGCGTTTGACGTAGCCGTCATCGGGGGCGGCTCCGCCGGATATGTCGGCGCCATCCGTGGGGCCCAGCTGGGACTCAAGGTTGCGGTCATCGAGAAGGAGAAGGTGGGCGGCACCTGCCTGCACCGTGGTTGCATCCCGACGAAATCGTTCCTCCATTCGTCCGAGCTGGCGCACCAGTTCCACAACGCCGGCGTGCTCGGCCTGAAAACCGACGGGCTCCAGATCGACTGGCCGGCCGTCCTCAAGCGGAAAGAAGCGGTCGTGAATCAGCTCTGGCGCGGTGTCGAGTTCCTGCTGAAAAAGAACAAGGTCACGGTCTTCAAGGGGGAGGGCGTGATCGAGTCGGAGCACAAGGTCGTGGTCACGGGCAGCGGCGAGACGATCGAGGCAAAGAATCTGGTGGTCGCGACCGGCTCTCGGCCCAAGTCCCTGGCCGGCCTGAAGATGGACGGTGATCGCGTGATCAACAGCGATCACGCCGTCAATCTCGAGCAGATGCCGAAATCAATCGTCATCGTCGGCGCGGGCGCGGTGGGCACCGAGTTTGCCTGTGTCTACAACGGCTACGGTGCCGACGTGACGCTGGTCGAGTTCCTGCCGACGCTCCTGCCGCTCGAGGACGCCGAGGTCGGCCAGCAGCTGGCGAAGGTCCTGACCAAGCGCGGCATCAAGGTGCTGACCGGCGCCCAGGTGCAGCCGGACAGCCTCAAGCAGGCCAACGGCAAGATGACGGTCGCCGTCAAGAGCGGCGATCAGATGCAAACGATCGAGGGTGAGCGGCTGCTGGTCGCCGTCGGCCGTGAGGGGATCACGGACGGCTTCGGACTGGAGAAGCTGGACATCCAACTGGAGAAGGGCTACATCAAGACCGACGAGCACTACCGCACCGGGCATCCCAACGTCTATGCCGCCGGCGACGTGATCGGCAACTTCCTGCTCGCGCACGTCGCCTATTACGAAGGCGAGCACATCATGGAGCACATCGCCGGCAAGAACCCCAAGCCCCTCGACTACAACCGAGTCCCGAGGGCGACCTACAGCTACCCGCAGGTGGCGAGCCTGGGGTTGTCGGAGAAGCAGGCGCGCGACCAGGGTCTCAAGGTCAAAGTCGGGAAGTTCCCGCTGGCCGGGAATGCCAAGGCCGTCATCCTCGGGGAGGCCGAAGGCTTCGTCAAGATCATCAGCGATGAGGAGTCCGGCGACCTGCTGGGGGTGTTCATCCTCGGGCCCAACGCGACCGAGCTGATCGCCGAGACGGCGCTCGCCAAGCTGCTCGAATCGACGCCCTGGGAGATTGGCGCGAGCATCGCGCCGCACCCCACGGTCTCCGAATCCGTCAAGGAGGCCGCGCTGGCCGTCGACGGCGTCGCGATCCACATCTAAGCGATGGCCCTGAAGACCACGGAGGTTGAAGCCAAAGGCGGGCGAAGCCGCCACCGGTCGCTGGGCCTGAGCGACGAGCAGGCGCTGCGGATTTACGAGGTGATGCGCCTCGCGCGCGCCGTCGACGAGCGGATGTGGCTGATCAATCGCCAGGGGCGTGCCCCTTTCGTCATCTCGTGCCAGGGCCAGGAAGGCGCCCAGGTCGGGATCGCGGCGGCTCTGCGGCCCGGCTCTGACTGGGTCGCGCCCTACTACCGCGATGCGGGCGTCGTCCTCTGGTTCGGGATGACGGCCCGCGATCAGATGCTGTCATTCTTCGCGCGGCGCGAGGATCCCAACAGCGGCGGCCGCCAGATGCCGGGGCACTTCGGCAGCCGCCGGCTGCACATCGTGACCGGCGGCAGCCCGGTTGCCACCCAGTTACTGCACGCGGCCGGCGTGGCGCTCGCCTCCAAACAACGGAAGGAGGACGCCGTGACGGCTGCCTTCTTCGGGGAGGGTGCGGCGAGCCAGGGCGACACGCACGAGGCGATGAACTTTGCGGGAGTCCACAAGCTGGCGGTGGTCTTCGTCTGCGAAAACAACGGCTACGCCATCTCGGTGCCGCAGTCTCACCAGATGGCGATCAAGAACGTCGCCGACCGCGCGGCGGGGTACGGCTTCCCCGGGGTGGTCGTCGACGGTAACGACGTCCTGGCCTGCTACGAGGTTGCGCGCCAGGCAGTCGAGCGCGCCCGGCGGGGCGAGGGGCCGAGCCTGATCGAGGTTAAGACTTATCGCTTCACTGCCCACTCCAGTGACGATGACGACAAGCGTTACCGGGAGGCGGAAGAGGTCGCGATCTGGAGGCAAAAGGATCCGATCCAGAAATACGCCGCTTACCTACGCGACGTTGGCATCCTGAGCGACCCGGTCGAGGCAGAGATCACCGACCGGGTCAACCAGCAGGTCGACGACGCAACCGACTATGCAGAGCAGGCGCCCGACCCGACGGCGGCCGACCTGATGACATTCGTCTACAAACAGGAGCTGAAGCCCTGATGGCCGTCAAGACCGTGATCGAGGCGATTCGCGACGGCATGGACGAGGAGATGGCGCGCGACCCGAGCGTCTTTTTGATTGGCGAAGACGTCGGCAATCGCGGCGGGGTCTTCCTGGCGAGCGACGGCCTGTACAAGAAATACGGGGAGCTTCGAGTGATCGACTCGCCGCTCGCGGAGTCCTGCATCGTCGGGGTGGCGATTGGCGCGGCCGTCAACGGCATGCGGCCGATCGCCGAGATCCAGTTCGCCGACTTCATCGCGCCGGCGATGAACCAGATCATCGAAGAGGCGGCGCGCTTCTCCTATCGGACGGCGGGCGACTTCAATCTGCCGATGGTGATCCGCGCGCCCTGGGGCGGCGGCGTGCACGGCGCCCTCTATCACTCGCAGAGCATCGAGGCGACGTTTGCCCACATCCCCGGGCTCAAGGTGGTTGCCCCCGGAACCCCGGCCGACGCCAAGGGCTTGCTCAAGGCAGCGATCCGGGACCCCGATCCCGTTCTCTACCTCGAACACAAGCGAACCTACCGGTTGGTCAAAGGCGAGGTGCCCGATGGGGACCGGGTCGTCCCGATCGGCAAGGCGGACGTGAAGCGGGAAGGGAAGGACCTGAGCCTGATCGCCTATGGATTGATGCTCACCTTCTGCCTGGAGGTGGCCGAGAAGCTGGCCGCGGACGGGATCTCGGCGGAGGTGCTCGACCTGCGCACCATCAAGCCCATCGACCAGGCGGCGATCATCGCCACCGCGCGCAAGACGGGCAAGGTTCTCGTCGTGCACGAGGACACGCCCTTCGCCGGCATAGCCGCCGAGGTGATGGCGATCATCATGGAGAACGCCTTCGACGCGCTCGACGCTCCGGTGATGCGTTTCACCGGCCCCGACGTGCCCGCGATGCCGTTCAACCATGTCCTGGAAGAGGCCTTCATGCCGAGTCCGGAGAAGATCCTCGTCAAGGCCAGGGAGCT
>DATNNA010000123.1:0-2400 GCA_035602075.1 Binatus sp. (SeqCode)
TCGCCGAGATCCGCAAGCGTCCGCGGCCGGCGCGCGACGCGCTTGGCTATACGGGAAGACCCTCGACGGGGCTACTGGCGACGGCCTTCAGGCCGATGTGCGCCCGGCCGGCCTTGAACGCCCGGCGCCCCGCGACCACCGCCTCGGCGAAGGCCCGCGCCATCTCCGGCGGATTCTGCGCCCGCGCGATCGCCGTGTTGACGAGGACGGCGGCGGCACCGACCTCGAGGCATCGCGCGGCCTCCGAGGGGACGCCGAGACCGGCGTCGACGATGACCGGCACCTTGACCTTGCTGACGATCAACTCGAGGTTCAGCAGGTTCTGCAGCCCGAGTGTCGTGCCGATCGGCGCCGCGCCGGGCATGACCGCGGCCGCCCCCGCCTCGAAGAGGCGAATGGCCTGCACCACGTCATCGCTGGTGTAGGCCATCACGATGAAGCCCTCCTTGACCAGCTGACGGGTCGCCTCCAGGGTGCCCTGCGGATCGGGCAGCAAGGTGTCTTCGTCGCCGATGACCTCCACCTTGATGAAGTCCGAGAAACCGGCGGCACGGGCCAGCCGAGCGAGGCGAACGGCACCTTCCGCTGTGGTCGCGCCCGCGGTGTTGGGGAGGAGCGTGTAGCGGCGCAGGTCGATGCCCTCGAGCTCGGAGCGGCCGCCTTCGAGGTTCAGGCGGCGGATGGCGACCGTGATCATGTCGGGTTGCGCGGCCTCGAGGCAGCGGGCGAGCACCTCGTTCGAGGCGAATTTCCCCGTGCCGTGGATCAGCCGCGAGCGCAACGAACGGCCACCGACGACCAGGGCATCGTCCGCCGATGATCCGCCACCCACGAAGTACACGAGCTCCAGCTCATCCCCCGCATGGACCTGCGTCTTCTCGAAATCGTCGCGCCGCCTGATCTCCCGGTTGTGCTCGACGACGACCCGGGACGGCTGCACGTCGAGCTGCTTGAGAAGGTCGAGCAGGCTCAGTCCATCGGGGAACTGCCGAGGCTTGCCGTTGAGCGTCACCGTGACGTCACTCATCGGCGCGCCATTTCCAGCCGGGTGGTGATCATCTCGTGGAGCCGGCTGGCGGCCTCAGCCGGATCCGCCGCGTCATACACGGCGCGCACCACGGCGACCGCCCGGGCGCCGGCCTCGATCACGTCGGGCGCGTTGTCATGATCGATCCCGCCCACCGCCACAAATGGGCGATCGGCGATCGCGGCGACTTCGGAGACGAGACCCGTTCCGACGGCGGGCCGGCCGGCCTTGGTCGGCGTCGGATAGACCGGACCGACGGCGATGTAGTCGGCGTCCTCGGCCATCGCGCTTCTCGCTTGCTGGACGCTGTGCGTCGACCGTCCGATGAGGCGCCCACGAAAACCCGGAAGCTCTCGAACCACCCCAGGCGGCAGGTCGTCCTGGCCCAGGTGGACGCCGTCGGCATCCGCCGCGATCGCGATATCCACGTGGTCGTTGACGATGAAGAGTGCGTCGTGAAGGCGTGTCAGCCGTCGCAGCGCCAGGGCAATGGCGTATTGCTCACCCTTCGGCATGGTTTTCTTGCGGAGCTGGATGACGTTCGCGCCGCCATCGAGCGCGGCTTCGACGATCCGCGCCGTCTCGACCTCGTCCCCCCGATCGCCTGTGATCAGGTAGAGGCGCATGCCCGCAAGTCGCTCACGTCGTTCCTCGGCTACTCCCATATGTGCAGCGTCCCGGCAGTGGCGGAATGCTCGAGCCCCTTCCCTCCGCAGGCATCACCCTGGTCAGGTCTCTTAGGGTCTGCCGGCTGGGCCGGCACTCTCAGCATTCCGCTCCCCTAGGGACGCATTAATTATAAGTATCGTCGCGGGACCCGGCTCGAGATCGCGCAGAGGACTTCGTACGAAATCGTCCCGGACGCGTCGGCCAGATCGTGGGCACTCAAGGTGGTGCCGCCCTCTTGGCCGATCAACGTCACGACGTCACCGACCGTGACGTCGGGGATGGTTCGGACGTCGAGTGCCGCCTGGTCCATGCTGATCGTGCCGGCGATCGGGACGGCGACTCCGCGAACGATCGCGCGACCACCGTTTGATGCGCGCCGGTGGAGGCCGTCGGCATAGCCGATGGCGATGGTCGCCGCCCTCGCCGGCTCGCGGGCGATGAACCTGCGCCCGTAACCGACGCTTTCGCCGATCGGCACCGTGACGACGTTGGTCACGATCGTCTGCCACCGCAGCGCCGGGCGTAACTCGGGCAGGTCGGCCCAACTGCGGACCGGCCGAACGCCGTAGATGATGAGGCCCGCGCGCACCAGGTCCAGCCGCGCCTCGGGAAAGCGGAGCAGCCCGGGCGAATTGGCGGCGTGACTGATGAAGCCGGTGACACCGGCGCGGATCAGGGCGGCGCGGGCGTCGAGAAACACGTGC